>RXJA01000624.1 GCA_003963455.1 Hyphomicrobiales bacterium | reverse complement strand
GTTTCCGAAGCGCCGGCCGAGGCAATGCCGCCGCTGCCCGAACGGCTGAGGCCGATCGCGCCGCTCGGGGCTCCCACCGTCAGCCGCCGCCTCGTCCTCACCGAGGCAATGACGATGAATGCCGCGAGCATGGGGATGGACTTCCTGATCAACGGCAAGGCGTTCGACATGGGGCGCGTCGACATCGTCGCCCGGGCCGGCGATACCGAGCTTTGGGAAATCGTCAACCAGACCGACATGGACCATCCGTTCCATATCCACGGCACGCAGTTCCAGGTGGTCGAGCGCGAACGCGACGGCAGGGTCGCCAGGCCGCCCTATCTGGCGTGGAAGGACACGGCCAACGTGGCGCGCGGCGAGACGGTGCGGCTTCTTACGCGCCAGGATCGGCCGGGTTCGCGCATGTACCACTGCCACATCCTGGAGCATGAGCAGCTCGGCATGATGGGCATCGTCGACGTGCGGGCGTGAGGTTCGACGCTCGCCTCGAAGAAAGTCGCCCCGCCCGATGGCGGGGCGATCCCGGCGCCGCTTTGTTGCGGCAGGCCTGATTTCAAAGGCCTTGCAGCCTTGCCACGTCTTCCGGTGTCGCCGGTCGCTCGACGATCGTTTGGCCGGTGGCGTCCTTCTGTTCGAAGCGGCCGTTCTCGATCTCTTCCTTGGTGCCGTCGGGATGAGTGACTTCGATATTGTTGCCGGCCACCTCGACCTTGTCGCCGGTCAACTGGTTGACATGATCCTGGTCGTGATCAGCGGCGCTATCTGCGCCATGGTCGTCGCCCGGACCGTCGTCGCCGCCACTGCCGGAGTTGCCGCCGTCGTCCCCGCCGCTGCCTGAGTTGCCGCCGTCGTCACCGCCGCCAGGTCCGGAATTGCCGCCTGGACCGGAGCTGCCGCTCGACCCGGAACCGCCGCCGGAGCCTGAATTGCCGCCGTGGCCTTCGCCGCCACCGCCGCCGCCATCGCCGCCTTTCGCGTAGGCGGCAGCCGGCCCGATCTTGGCGGCAGTGTCCGAGGTTAGATGATAGGGCGCAACCGCAAATGCCAGCGCGGTTGAGGCGCGCATTGCCAGCCAGAAGAATCGAGATGAAGTCAATTTCGGCATAATGGACCTCCGTTGCTAACCTGAAGGCAACGTCGGCCTTTGAAGGATTATTCCTGCTTCATGTCGGAAAATCTGAATCGAAGGCTCCTGAAGCGGAAATAAGACTTTGTGCCGACAAGTTTTCGGACCAAAGCCCAGGCTTTTTGACGCGGAGCTGCCATGCTTGCCCTTGATTGCGCCTCGTCAGACGGAGCGATGGCGTCGCACCACGCGCCACTCCTGCCAGATCAGCCACATGACGGCCGCGTCGAAGACGGTCAGCACGAGCAGGCCGGGCGAATGCGTGTAGGAGTAACGATAGATCTGGTAGGCCATGAAGGCGCCGAGCGCCGCCAGCGAAGCAGGGTAGGACCACAGCTTGCCGCGCAGCAGGCCGATGACCAGCAGGAGCTTGATCAGCCCGTGGCTGAGCAGATAGAAGGCATAGAACTCCTTGCTCGCGACCGAGAAACCGGCGGCCATCCGCGACAAATGGCTGGCAATGAAGTCATTGGGATCCTCGATCAGCTCCTCCTGGGTGAGCATGTTGACCCAGGAGGCGATTGTCTCGGTGGTGACGAGGTAGAGCAGGATGCCCCCGGCGCACTCGATCAAGGCATGGGCGCCTTTCAGCCATACGCCGACCTCAAAGAGCTGGTGAATGCGATGCTCGCCGGCGGGCTTCAACGATCGACCTCACGATAGACCAGGGAAATCAGATAAGAATGGACGCTTCTCTCACGCACTGGATCAACTCTGCTGCCGGCGTCAGCCCGTTCCTTGATAGGACAATGATCGCCATCTCACAAATCGGCGTGCCGCTGATGGTTGTTGCGGTCGCCCTGCAATGGTGGTCGAGGACCGACCGCGTCCATGTGCGCCATGCCTGCCTGTCGGCCGGACTTGCCTTCCTGCTCGGGTTGGCGATCAACCAGGTCATCCTCCTGTTCGTCCACCGGATCAGGCCTTACGACGCCGGTGTGACGCATCTTTTGATCGCGCCAAGCGCCGACTGGTCGTTCCCGTCCGATCACGCGACCGCCAGCATGGCCATCGTCGCCGCCTTCGCCATGCAGGCGCTGCCGCGCCGCGCGCTTGCCTTGCTCGTCATGGCCATCCTGATCTGCTGGTCGCGGCTCCATCTCGGTATCCACTATGCGGGCGACATCGTTGGCGGCGCGGCCACCGGGATCGCGGCCGCTCTGGCGGTGCGGCTTTTCTATCATGAGAATTCCCGGCTGGACGCCTTCGCCACGAGGATCCTCTAGAGGCCCCATATCCTTTAGAGGCCCCAGATCCCTTAGGGGCCCTACATCCCTTAGAGGCTAAGGGTTGCGGCCGCCACCGCCAGGTATCGGCCGGCCTTGGCGACGGTGACGATGGCGAGAAAGCTCCATAGGGGCTCGCGCAGCACGCCGGCCATCACCGTCAGCGGATCGCCGATGACCGGAACCCAGCTCAGCAGCAGGCTCCATCTTCCATAACGATGGTAGCGCGCCGCCGCGCGGTCGAGCGCGGCGGGCTTTGCCGGAAACCATTTGTGATCGCGGAAGCGGTCGATACCGCGGCCCAGCAGCCAGTTGACCGCTGAGCCCAGCACGTTTCCGATCGTCGCGACCAGAACCAGCGCTGCCGGCGAATGGGTCCCGCCCAGGAGCAGGCCAACCAGCACCGCTTCCGATTGGAGCGGCAGGATGGTCGCGGCGGCGAAGGCGGTCAGGAAAAGTCCGCCGAAGGCGGCAAGGTCACCAAGCATTGCGGCCCGTCAGTTCGCCTTTGGCCATTTCGGATGCCGACTATCCCCGACTCGGGTGATGGAGGCCATCGCCCAGCTCCGATTTTGACCGGCGCACATCCCAAAATGACGCGCACACCCCGCTATATGCCAGGCTCATAGAGGTAGAACAGGGCCCAATCGTCATGGATGCCAGCGAGTTGCAGGCCATAGGCGATGCGCTGATGCGCCTTGTCACCCCCGGCGTGACGCCGAAGGAACTGGTCAAGGCGGTGCGCAAGGAGCACCCCGGCGTCAAGAAGAAGGACATCGCCCGCGCTGCCTTCCACGCCATCATCGCCAATGCCGACCATGACCCCGGCAAGTCGCGTAACCTCCAGGCCTTCGCGCTTGCCGAGCGCACCCAGCAATCTGAATAAATTGCCGACAATTGTAGCGTTGGCCTTGTCGGAAACTTAATGAGCGATTTCTAATTTAACGACTCAGCCGGCAGTCAGCCCCAACCGGTAGTGAGCCCATGACCAAGAATCTCGGCAATGCCAAACCCAGTGCTCCCGCCAAGGAGATAAACCCCTCGCTGTTCAGCAAGACGGCGCCGGCGCTGTTTCCGCTGGTGGTCGTGGCGCTCGGCTATCTGGTCGGCCGGCACTATTTCGGCTTCTGACGGTCGGCTTTCGCAATCCATTCGCTCGATGTGCTTCCAGTCGATCCGCCTGGTCTTGGTCCGTCTCGGCCGGGCTCCTTGCTGCTTTGGTCCTAGGGCCTAGGTCGTTCTTGTCCTTGGCCGGGCGCAAGCGCATCCTTGCGCCAGCCGGCGGCCTCGCAAACTCCGGTCAGGCCCGGCCGCCGAACCCAGTATCACCCCCCAAGGCTGCCGGGCCGCCGCCGTGCCGCCGGTCTGTGCCGGCTCACGCAGGACACGGCGGGGCACCCATACTGCATAAATCGTTTTTATGCCCCGGACGTCTGAAATATATCGAATATTGGCGAGTTTCTTTGCACTAAAGGCCAATCCAATAAGATTTCCGGCAGCTTCTGGCGCTCTAGATCGTATTGTGTCGGGATACCCAATACTTGGACCTAGGGGTAGGAGCTGTATATGGTGACGGACGAGCCGGACGGTGTCCGCGTAAAAGCCATCAATGGCCAATGGATCGTGCGCGTCGTCGACGGCGGCAGGCTGACGCAACAATTGTTCGATATTCACGCGCAAGCCGAAAGCTTCGCCGAGGAGGAGCGGTTGCGGTTGGGGCTGCCCGGCGAGCCGCCGGCCGAGTAGCCGGCAGGGCCGTTGCTGAGAAGCTAGGCTCGCTGACCGGCGAGGGGGTTCTTCCCTGCGCAAATCGCATTCGATGCGAGGTCGGCGCACCGCGCGCCTTCCTCTTCCGGTGTGATGACGGAGCGTGACGCTCTGGGCTGAGCTTTCACCGATCGCCTGCGTCATGGACGTCGGGTGAATGGATTCGCCCATTCGATTCTTGCTACCCCAGATGTTCCGCCCTGAGCGTCTCTTGCATCCGCTTGAGCGCTGGCTCGCCGCCGGCCGCGAGTTCATCGGCTATCCGGGCGAGGCGGTCGTCGGCCCGGCGATGCTTGCTGCCCCAGGCGCCCACCGTCGCCAGCACCGGCAACAGGTCAATACCGGCATCGGTCAGCCTGTAGATCGCCTTCAGCCCGTGCGTCGGGTCGTCGCTGCGGGTGAGGATGCCCTCGTCGACCAGTGTCTGCAGCCGCTCGGCCAGCGTGCGCGACGAGATGCCTTCGTCGGATTGCAGGAACTCGCGAAAATGCCTTTTCCCGGCGAAGACCAGGTCGCGGATAATAAGCAGCGTCCAGCGGTCCCCGAGCAATTCGAGCGTGAGGCTTATCGGGCAGCCGGACCGACCTTTGGTCGACATGAATATGCTTCCATTTTTAAATCACTTTACGATTGACATCATTATCTGTCGCGCGTCAAATGGTTCCAGAAGTAAATCATAGACGCGAATGGAACGCGCGAGGAGGACCCGGGTGAAAAAGCTCATCCTACAGATGCAGATGTCCGTCGACGGCTTCGTTGGCGCCGATGAAGACCATCGCTGGCAGCTTTGGGAATGGGGCGACGACAGCTCCTGGGACGAGGAACTCAAGCAGGACTTCAACGCCGTATTCGCAACCGTCGACACCATTCTGCTCAGCCGCAAGATGGCGGAAGAGGGGTATCTGGCCCATTGGCGGGAGGCGGCGATGAGATATCCGAAGGACCGCTCCTATGCCTTCGCTCGGCGCATCGTCGAGGCGCAAAAGGTGGTGCTGAGCGACAGGCTGAAGGTCTCATTGTGGGAACGCACGCGTGTGGCCAGCGGCAACTTGCCCCGTGAGGTCAACGCGCTGAAGCAAGGCGAGGGCGGCGACATCGCCGTGTTCGGCGGCGCGGGTTTCGCCTCGGCGCTGATCGCCGCCGGACTTGTCGACGAGCTCCAATTCTTCATCAATCCGGCGGTGCTGGGTGCCGGCCGCCGCATCTTCGACCAGTGTGGCTTCGCCAGGCTGAAGTTGGCTGGCTCGAAAGCCTATGCCTGTGGCATGGTGGTGAGCCGCTACGCGCCGGCGGTGTGAGAAGACCTCAAAGGAAGTACGCTCAAATCAATCTCGCGGCGCGCGGTCTCAACCGCTTGATCGCTCGCGCTTTTCCTGAAGGACGATTAGCTGCCGACGTTCCGCCTTGCCGGCTTGGCCGTGATCCACGGGAGCCGGTTTCCCAGCCCCAGCCCCTTCATTGGCCGCGACCGTGAGCCATTGGGCTTCGTGCGAGGTCAGGCCGATGAGCACGCGGCCGGCAAATTCGGCGGGCTCCTCATTGACCGTATCAAACACCGCCCAACTGCCGGTCGGGTCCTGTACCGCGACGAATCTCATCCCAAGCTCCATTTACGACGAATGCCTAATGTGCAAGTCGTCGTAAGGTGAGCCAGTGACTTAGGTCACATGTAGTCCGCGTTCGGAGTATATGCCCGACGCGCCAGGCAACGGGCCCGGGCCGCCGTCACTGCCCCGCCTGGTCGGCATCCGTCAGCGTGCCGAGGAAGGCGACGATGTCGTCGATCTCGGCGTCGGTCAGCGCCGGCTTGTCGCCAGGTTTCCTGCCGTTGAAGGGCGGGTCGGTGTTGAGGTTCTCCCAATAGGCCTTTGGCAGGTCGTCGAACTTGTCGACCGTGCCGTCGGCCTTCCTTGGATACCAGCGCCCGGGGTCCGTGTCGCGGCTGGCGTAAAAGGCCACCGCCTCGCGCAGCGAGTGGAAATAGCCATTGTGGAAGAAGCTCTTGCGCAGCGCCACGTTGCGCAGCGTCGGCGTCTTGAACAGGCCGCAATATTCGGCGCGGCCCTTGAAATCGGTGCGCAGCGGGCCGCACAGGCCGAGGTCGAAATAGCCGGGGTCGGCATTGGCCGGGATCGCCGGGTTGCGCGGCACGGCGATCGCGATCAGGCCGTAGTCCGTGAATTGCGGCGGCTCGCCGTCATTGGCGGGCTCGCTCAGATGGCAGCTCGCGCAATTGCCCTTCGCTTCGTCCTCGAACAGCGCGCGGCCGCGCAGTTCCTGCGCGGAGAGCCGCGCCTTGCCGGCGAGGAAGGCGTCGTAGCGGCTGGAATAGGGATAGAAATCGGCGCTGCTCTGCTCGAAGGTGCCGAGTGCTTCGACCGCGGCGTCGAAGGCGTCTTGCGGATGGTCGAAGACGTCGGCGCCGAACGCCTCCCTGAAGGCATCGGCATAAGGCGCCTGGCGCAGGCTGGCGGCCACGTCCGCCGCGTCCCTGTTGCCCATCTCGAAGGGCGAGAGCAGCGGGATCCTCGCCTGGTCCTTGCCATGGTCGGCGCGGCCGTCCCAGGTCAGCCCACCGGTCGGGCCATTGTCGACGCTTTCGTCGCCCTCGTCCTCGGAGTCGTAGAAATGCTCGGTGAAGGCGGGCGCCGCCTGCAGGTAGCGCAGCGACGGCACGGCGCGAACGCCGGGCTGGTCGAGGTTTGCTCCGCCCATTTCGACCGGCCTCGCCGCTGCCGGTCCGAAGGCATGGTTGGGATCGTGGCAGGACGAGCAGGCCTGCTTGCCGGAGGCGGACAGCGAAGGGTCGAAGAACATCTGCCGCCCCAGCGCCGTCAGCGCGTCGGCGCGGGCAAAGGCTTGCGCCCTCGACATCGGACCGGGATGGACTCCAGAAGGCTCCGCGGTGTTGGCAGGCATGCTGAAGCCGGCCAGCAAGGCCACTGCAACGGCCATCGCGTGAATTTTCCGATGTCCCATCGTCTTCGGCGACATCCTGATTTCTTTCGCCCGATCTCGTTCGCGACGTAAGGATCGAGTGCAACGGATTGATGACCGGCCTTCTCGCTCACGAAACCGTGTTCGGCAGGGGCGCAACTGTCACAAAGGTGACAACGCACCGAAGTAGCTGGGCATTGATGCAGCCGCGTTCCCGCATTGCCGTCCTCCAGCCATTCCCCAGCCACGAGGCATCCCAAAATGACCAGGTCCCTTCTTTCCCTTTGCCTCGCCTCCACGGCGCTGGCATCGCTCTGCGCCGCCGCCCACGCGGCTCCTCCCGGATACGACAAGATCGATACCGTCGTCGTCATCTACGCCGAGAACCGCAGCTTCGATAACCTCTATGGCGGCTTCCCCGGCGCCAACGGCCTGGCCAATGTGTCGCCCGGCCAGGCGCGCCAACTCGACCGCGACGGCAAGCCGCTTTCCGAATTGCCGCCCGCCTGGGGCGGATTGACCGGCAAGGGTGTGACGCCGGCGGTGACGGAAGCCCAGAGCGCGCATCTTCCCAACGCCGTCTTCGCCATCGACGATCCCAAGGGCTTCAACGAGGGCACCAACGTCGTCACGCACGACCTCTGGCACCGCTTCTACCAGGAGCAGATGCAGATCGACGGCGGCCGCAACGACAAGTTCGTCGCCTGGGCCGATTCCGGCTCGCTGGTGATGGGCCATTACGACGGCTCGGGCCTGCCGATGTGGAACATCGCCAAGAAATACGTGCTCGCCGACAATTTCTTCCAGGGCGCCTTCGGCGGCTCCTTCCTCAACCACTTCATGCTCGCCTGCGCCTGCGCGCCTTACTATCCGAATGCCGACACGAGCCCGGTGAAAGGGCAGATCGCTGTCGTCGAGCCGGATGGCGTGACGCTGAAGCCGGCCGACAATTCGCCGGCCTCGGCGCTGGGCGGCGTGCCGAAATTCGCCAATGACGGCGCCATCACCCCCGACTTCTACGCCGTCAACACCATGCAGCCGCCTTACCAGCCGAGCGCCAACAAGCCGGCCGAGGGCGGCGACAAGGCATTCGCCGATCCGGCGCAGCCGACCACCCTGCCGCCGCAGCACGAGATCACCATCGGCGATCTGCTGTCGCTGAAGGGCGTTTCCTGGGCGTGGTATTCGGGTGCCTGGCAGGCGGCGCTCGACGGCAAGAACGCGACGCCGGTGCCGAACTTCCAGTTCCATCACCAGCCCTTCAACTATTTCGCGGCTTACGCGCCGGGCACGGCCGCGCGCGCCGAACACATCAAGGATGGCGGCCTCGACGGCGTCGAGTTCATCAAGGCGATCGACGACGGCAAGCTGCCGGCTGTCACCTTCTACAAGCCGCAGGGCAACCTCAACGAACATGCCGGCTATGCCGATGTGACGTCCGGCGACCAGCACCTGGCCGACCTCGTCGCGCATCTGGAGAAGAGCCCGCAATGGCAGCACATGCTGGTCGTGATCACCTATGACGAGAATGGCGGCTTCTGGGACCATGTTGCCCCGCCCAAGGCCGACCGCTGGGGCCCGGGCAACCGCATCCCGGCCTTCATCATCTCGCCCTATGCCAGGATGGGCATGGTCGACCACACGCAGTACGACACGACCTCGATCCTGCGCTTCATCACCAGCCGCTACGACCTGCCGGTGCTGCCCGGCATCGTCGCCCGCGACAAGGCGCTGCGCAACAACGACCAGCCGCCGATGGGCGACCTGACGGCGGCGCTGGATCTGACGAAGTAGCGTTTCAGAACCTGGGTTCCTCGCCCCGCCAAAGGCGGGGGAGAGGTGTCCGCGAAGCGGACGGAGAGGGGGCTTCATAGGGCGCTCCCCGTCTCGGCTTCGCCGAGCCACCTCGCCCCCATTTCATGGGGGCGAGGAAACGCCAATCGCCCACGCTCTGCACCGGCGATTGCCTCGGTGAATTCCCGTCCGCTATCAATGACCTCCAAATTGGAGACATTCGATGGCGGACCTCAAGATCAGAACCCGAAACGCCGGTGCACTCGCCGTCCTGCCACCGGGCGGCTTGCCCACGATCACGACGCCCACCGGTGGCACCGCCGATGTCGTCACGCAGGTGAGCGCGCCCGGCTTCAGCCCGCTCGACCTGCTTCATGCCTCCTTGGCCGCCTGCATGGTGCTCAGCGCCCGAATCGCCGCCAATCGCCTCGGCGTTGCCGACCGGCTTGGCGAGGTGAGGGCGGAGGTCAGCGGCGAGAAGGCGAAGGACGAGCCCTCGCGCGTCGAGACATTCAAGATACGGCTGGAAATCGCCGGCGATCTCGACGCCGCCACCAGGCAGCGTATCCTCGAGGATGCCGAGACTATCTGCACCGTCTCCAACACGCTGCGCGGCGCGCCAGCACTACACGCGACGTTGGGATGAGGGGGCATTGATGGCGCATCTTTCCCCAATCGACTACGCGACGGCCTCGGATGAAATCCGCGCCGAGCACGACCGCGAGCTCAAGCTGCGCGGCCGCATGACCAATATGAAGCGCATCCTGCTGCATTCGCCGGCTGCCCACCGGATCTACGCCGAATGGTTCACGCTGCGCGACCTGCTCAAGCCGGCGATCGAGGACCGCGCCATCTGGCTGTTCTGCAAGGCGATCGCGCAGACGATGCGCGCCGAGATCCCCGAGACCTTCTTTCGCCGCGCGCTGATCGGCAGCGGGCTCGACCCCGAGGCGATCGAGCCGGCCGCCGACGAGGAACTGCTCATCAATTTCGGTAAGGCTGTCGCCGCCGACGCCAATGCGGTTCCTGACGAAACCTGGGCCGCGCTCAAGGCCCGCTACGACGAAACGCTGCTGGTCAATCTTGTCGCCTTCGCCGGCATCATGGTGGCGACCTGCGTGTTCACCAACGCGGCGAAGGTGGATTTGGACCCGGAACTGGAGGCCTTTCGGCGCAAGGACAAGACATAGGCCGCGATCCTTCGCCCCCCTCTGTCCTGCCGGACATCTCCAATAGTCCAAACCAACCTTGTCATGTATCGGGTGGCTCCGTTCCGCCGTGCGCTCCATCTTCGCGGGCAAGCAAGGAGCCAAGCCATGACCATTCATTCCCTGAACACCAAGCGCGCCAGCCGCTCCGCCGAATCCCGCGTCGCCGCACAGGATTGGCGCGCGCTGGTGTCAGACCTCAATGCCCATGGCTGCGGGGTCATGCCCGGCCTGCTGTCGGCGGAAGAATGCGCCGAGATTGCCGCTCTCTATCCGCATGAGGAGCATTTCCGCAGCCATGTCGTGATGGCGCGCCATGGTTTCGGCAAGGGCGAGTACCGCTATTTCCGTTATCCGCTGCCGGATATGATCGAAGGCCTGCGCACCGCCCTTTATCCGGGTCTCGCCGCCGTGGCCAATGACTGGAACGAGAAGATGGGCGTGGCGCAGCGCTATCCCGCCGACCACGCGGCTTTCCTCCAGCGATGCCACGGCGCGGGGCAGAAAAGGCCGACGCCGCTTCTCCTGCAATACGGCCCGGGCGACTTCAACTGCCTGCATCAGGACCTCTATGGCGCGCTCGCCTTTCCGCTGCAGGTGGCGATCCTGCTGTCCGAACCCGGCGAGGATTTCGAAGGCGGCGAATTCGTGCTCACCGAACAGCGCCCGCGCATGCAGAGCCGCGCCGAGGTGGTGCCGCTGAAACGCGGCGACGCGGTGATCTTCGCCGTGCATAACAGGCCGGTGCAGGGCAGCAAGGGATTCTACCGGGTGAATCTGCGCCATGGCGTCAGCCGGCTGCGTTCGGGGCGGCGGCACACCGTAGGCATCATCTTCCACGACGCGACATAGCGGGGTGAGGCCCTTCGCTCCGCTGACGGTTCGTGACCGGTGAAGGCTCACACTTCGTCGACGTCGAACAGCAGCATCGTGAGGTCGTCGTCTCCCGGTGCGAGTATTCGCCGGTCGGCGGCGCAGGCAATGCCGATTTCGGAGGCGAATGCGCTCTGCATTTCGTCGAGGCTGTCGAAGTACAGCGTCCCCACCAGATACGGCATCTCGCCCGCGGAGCGCTTGATGATGGGCCGCCTGCTGATGTCGTAGCGCCGCAGGCCGGGAAGCTTCTTGGCGAGCGGCACATGAACCTCGAAATAGTGCCGGTCGAATGCCGCCGGATCGGCCGGGGTTTTGTAGATCACGAGCATCTTGGCCATCTTCCTGTTCCTGTCCTGTTGGTGTGGCTGGTCGGGGCCATGCGGGCCGCCACGCCAATGTCGTCCCGCGAGGGCGGATTTCGACAATCACCGGATTCTTGTTTTCGGTGACGTGGGCCGGCCTGATCTGCGGCGCTTCGGCCTCTTCCCCTGCCGCGCCCATTCGCGTATGCCCCGGGCAAATCCCGTCACCTCAGAGCAGTTTCCCGGACCGCCCCATGATCCGCCTTGAAAATATCGGCAAGCAGAACGGCCGACAGATCGTCTTCATCGAAGCCTCGGCCGCCTTGCAGAAGGGCGAGAAGGTTGGGCTGGTCGGCCCGAACGGCGCCGGCAAGACGACGCTCTTCCGCATGATCACCGGCGAGGAGCAGCCGGACGAGGGGCAGGTCTCGATCGATCGCCGCGTCACCATCGGCTATTTCAGCCAGGATGTCGGCGACATGGGCGGCATGAGCGCCGTCGCGGAGGTGATGGAAGGCGCCGGGCCGGTCAGCGCTGTCGCCGCCGAGATGCGCGAGCTCGAACACGCCATGGGCGATCCCGAGCGTGCCGACGAGATGGACGCCATCATCGAGCGCTACGGCGAATTGCAGCACCGCTTCGAGGAGCTCGACGGCTATGCGCTCGACGGCCGCGCCCGGGAGGTGCTGGACGGTCTCGGCTTCAGCCAGGAGATGATGGACGGCGACGTTTCGAAACTCTCCGGCGGCTGGAAGATGCGCGTCGCGCTGGCCCGCATCCTTTTGATGCGGCCGGACGTCATGCTGCTCGACGAGCCGTCGAACCATCTCGACCTCGAAAGCCTGATCTGGCTGGAGAAATTCCTGAAGGATTACGACGGCGCGCTGCTGATGACCTCGCACGACCGCGAGTTCATGAACCGCATCGTCAACAAGATCATCGAGATCGATGCCGGCGCGCTCACCTCCTATTCCGGCAATTACGAATTCTACCAGGAGCAGCGCGCTCTTGCCGACAAGCAGTTGCAGGCGCAGTTCGAGCGCCAGCAGGCGATGCTGGCCAAGGAGATCGCCTTCATCGAGCGCTTCAAGGCGCGCGCTTCGCATGCCGCTCAGGTGCAGAGCCGGGTGAAGAAGCTCGACAAGATCGACCGCGTCGAGCCGCCGAAGCGCCGCCAGACGGTTGCCTTCGAGTTCCAGCCGGCGCCGCGCAGCGGCGAGGACGTGGCGACGCTGAAGGGTATCCACAAGAGCTATGGCAGCCGCAGCATCTACGAGGGACTGGACTTCCAGATCCGTCGCCGCGAGCGCTGGTGCGTGATGGGCGTCAACGGCGCCGGCAAGTCGACGCTATTGAAACTGGTGGCAGGCGCTTCGGAGCCGGACGAGGGGACCGTGGCGCGGGGTCCGAGCGTCAAGATGGGTTATTTCGCCCAGCACGCCATGGAACTGCTCGACGGCGAGCGCACCGTCTTCCAGACGCTGGAGGACTCGTTTCCGCAGGCTGGCCAGGCGCCGCTGCGCGCACTCGCAGGCTGCTTCGGCTTTTCGGGCGACGAGATCGAGAAGAAGTGCCGCGTGCTGTCGGGTGGCGAGAAGGCGCGGCTGGTGATGGCGCTGATGCTGTTCGATCCGCCCAACCTGCTGGTGCTCGACGAGCCGACCAACCACCTCGACATCACCACCAAGCAGATGCTGATCGAGGCGCTGTCGCAATATGAAGGCACGATGCTGTTCGTCTCGCACGACCGCCATTTCCTCGCGGCGCTCTCGAACCGCGTGCTGGAGCTCACCCCGGACGGCATCCACACCTATGGCGGCGGTTACACCGAATATGTCGCGCGCACCGGCCAGGAGGCTCCGGGGCTGAGGGGATAGAGGCGCTGCTCAGAGCGCGTCGTAGACGGCGTCGATCAGGGCCTTTCGGCGCGGGTCCACATCGTCGAAACCCACCATGCGGTTGGTGACGTAGCCGAACCCAAAGCCGGCGCCGGGGTCGCCAAAGCCGATGGCTCCGCCCCAGCCGCCATGGCTGAACGTCTGCGGCGATGCGCGGCCGGCATAGGCTGGATCCTCGATCTGATAGCCGGCGGCGAAGGCGGTCGGCAGCGCGAAGCTGTCGTCCATGCCGCGAAAGCGCGGCCTCGTGGCCTCCGCAATCGCCGCGCGGCCGATCAGGGGCTTGCCTTCAAAGGTCCCGCCCGCCGCCATCATGCCGTAGATGCGCGCCAGCGCACGCGCCGTGGACTGCCCGTTGCCGCCCGGCACCTCGGCGGCGCGCCAGGCGCGGTCGTTGGGCGCCAGGGCGCGGGGCGCCGGGTTGTCGCATGCATGGGGAAAGGGCGAGGCGCGCACGAGCTCGACCCAGTCCGAAGCCTTCGGGCCCTCGATCATCTCTGCGGCACGGGAATCCTCGGCTTGCGGCAGGCCGACATGGAAATCGGCGCCAAGCGGGCCTGCGATCTCTTCCGCGATGAAGCGGCCGACGCTGCGCCCGTCGACGCGCCGCATCACCTCGCCGGCAAGGTGGCCGTAGCTGAGCGCATGATAGACGCAGCGGCTGCCTGGTTCCCACAGCGGCGCCATGGCGGCAAGCGCATCGACATAAGGCGTCCAGGCGAGCATGCCTGCCTCATCCATCGGCACGGCGAGCCCGTTCAGTCCGGACCGGTGCGACATCACCTGGTCGAGCGTGATGCGCTCCTTGCCATGGGCCGCGAATTCCGGCCAGTAGCGCGCGACCGGCGCGGCATAATCGAGCTTGCCGCGCTCCACCAGCATGGCGATCGCCAGCGCCACGACGCCCTTGGTGGAAGACCAGACATTGACCAGCGTGTCGCGCCGCCACGGGCGGGAGCGTGCGGCATCCGCGTACCCGCCCCAAAGGTCGACGACGGTCTTGCCGTCGGCCACGACCGAGACACCGCCGCCATGCTCGAGGCCTTGCGCGAAACACCTGGCGAACGCATCGCGCACTCCGGCAAAACGCGGATCGCAGAGGCCTTCTATGGTCATGCGCGAATTCCCACCCAAAGCGCCTCAGCCGAAAAGCTTGGTCACGAAGGCGCTGAACCAGGCAAGCTGCGCCGCGTGGTGGGCTTCCATCAACCGGTCCTGCTCGTCCCGGTCCTGCGCGCCGAGCGTTCCGTAAGGCGCGCCTTGGCGTTCCTGCCAGCGCCGGAAGCCGGCCGGACCCTGCTCGGCATGGAACTGCAGCGCATAGGTCTTGTCGCCGATCCGGAACGCCTGGTTGGGAAACGTTTCGCTCGAGGCGAGATGCACGGCGCCCGCAGGCAGGGCGAAAGTATGAAAATGGTTCTGCGGCAGGAAGAGCGGCCGGCCGAGGAAGTCGCCGGCCTCGGCCGTCGGCGTGATCTCGAAATAGCCGAACTCCCTGATGCCGCTTTCCACCGGCCCGACATCGGCGCCGAGGTGCCAGGCGATCTGCTGCGCGCCCTGGCAGATGCCGAGCAGCGGCAGGTCGTTGTCCAGGCAATGCTCGATCAGCGCGGCTTCGTGATCGAGGAACGGATGCTTGTCGGTGTCGAAGACGTTGAACGGGCCGCCATAGATGACGGCCCCGTCGACAGCGTCGAGATCGATCGCCTCACCCTTGAACGGCATCGCGGTCGTGACCGTATGGCCGTTGGCTTCCAGCGTCGTCTGGACATGATCATCGCCCGGCTCTTCCGAGTGCCTGACCAGAACAATGCGCTTCATCGGAGCTCCTGCCGCTCATGCCGCCGGGGAATACGCGATACAGCTTAGCGGCCTGTCGGAAATGTGCCAGCGCCCAGTTACCGCTGGACGCCGGCGGGCCGCTCAAGCGCGGCGCGGGCGCTCACCCCTTCGCCAAACCGCGATCGATCAGCCGCGCCAGGCGAGCAGAGAAGGCTTTGGCGTCGGCCGGCTTGTCGCCGTCGAGCACGCGCGCTTCGTCGTAAAGCAGATACGCGGCGTCTTCCTTGAAGGCCTTGTCGTCGTCGCCGAGCTTTGCCAGCGCCGCCACGCGCGCATGGCGCGGGTTGATCTCCAGGATCGGCTTGGCGGCCTTGTCGAGCCGGCCTGCGGCGTTGAGCAGGCGCTCGAACTGGCGGTCCGGGCCATGCTCCGGCGCGACCAGGCAGACAGCGCTCTCGGTCAGCCGGTCGGAGGCCTTCACGTCCGACACCTCCTCGCCGAGCGTCGTCTTCACGAAAGCCAGGAAGGCGGCGATGTCCGATGACGTCTCGGCATCCGGCTTCGCCGCGTCGTCGGGCAGCGGGATATCGGCAAGCTCCGCCGCGCCCTGGGTCACCGACTTGAACGGCTTGCCGTCGAATTCCGGCGCCATCGTCACCCAGAAACTGTCGACCGGGTCGGTGAGCAGCAGAACCTCGATGCCGCGCGCGCGAAAACCTTCGAGCTGCGGCGAGGCTTCAAGCCGGGCGCGGTCGTCGCCGGCCATGAAGAAGATCGCCTTCTGGCCTTCCTTCATCGCGGCGACATAGTCGGCGAGGCTGCGCCAGCTTTCGCCCGAAGCGGTCGAACGGAAGCGGGCAAGCTTCAGCAGCTGCTCGCGCCGCTCGTAATCCTCGTAGAGCCCTTCCTTGAGGACGACGCCGAAATTCTCCCAGATTTTCGTATAGGCTTCGGCATCGTTCTCGGCGGTCTTGGCGAGGTCGCCGAGCACGCGGTTGGTCACGCCCTTGCGGATTGCGGCGAGCAGGGGGCTTTCCTGGATCATCTCGCGCGAGACATTGAGCGGCAGGTCGGCGGAATCGACAAGGCCGCGCACGAAGCGCAGGTAACGCGGCACGAGATCGGCATCGTCAGTGATGAAGACGCGCCGCACGTAGAGCTTCATGCGGCCCTTGCGGTCCTGGTCGAACAGGTCGAACGGCCGCGAGCCGGGCACGAAGGCAAGCACGCTGTATTCCTGGCGGCCCTCGGCGCGGAAATGGATGGTCGAGGCCGGCTCGTCATACTGGCCGGCGATGCTGCGGTAGAAGTCGGTATATTCCTCCGGCTTGATCTCGCTCTTTGGCCGCACCCAGAGCGCCGTGCCGTCGGCGATGTCGCGCGGCTCGGCGCCGGGCTTCTCGACGAGCGTGATTGGCACCGGCACATGGCCCGACTGCGACTTCGCCAACCCTTCGAGCCGGTAGGGCGTGGTGTAGGAGGAGGCGTCTTCCATCAGATGCAGCACGACGCGCGTGCCGCGCCTGGGCGCCGCCTCGAGCGGCGCCGGCGCGATTTCGTAGGTGCCCTTGCCGTCGGACGACCAGCGGAAAGCCTCGTCGCTGCCGGCCTGGCGGCTGATGACGTCGACCCGGTCGGCGACCATGAAGGCCGAGTAGAAGCCGACGCCGAACTGGCCGATGAGCTGCGTGTCCTCCGCCGCCTTGCCGGCCTCGACG
>RXJA01000548.1 GCA_003963455.1 Hyphomicrobiales bacterium | reverse complement strand
TAATGAAAAGCCACGGCTTCTAAAACGGTCGGCGAGCCTATACATCAGCCGGAATTGAATCACAAGGCCGCGGCAAGCGCATATTGAAGCGCCGTACCGGCAAGCGGCCAGAGGAAACGCTCATGGCGGATATCGGTGCCAGTGGAGACCAGCGCAGGCGCTCGGTCAGGCCGCTGAGAAACCTTTTCCCCTATATCACCCGCTACCGGAAACTGGCGGTCGGCGCGATCATCTCGCTGATCGTGGCCGCGGTGACCACGCTTGCGTTGCCGATGGCCGTGCGGCGCATGATCGATCACGGTTTCGAAGCCGCGAGTTCCACCTTCATTGCGGAGTATTTCGCGGCGCTGGTTCTGATGGCGGCTTTGCTGGCGGCGGCTTCGGCCAGCCGCTATTATTTCGTCATCACGCTTGGCGAGCGGGTCGTGGCCGACATCCGCCGCGACGTCTTCGCCCATGTCACGACCCTTTCGCCGGCGTTTTTCGATCGCTCGCATTCGGGCGAGATCGTGTCGCGGCTCGCCGCCGACACCACGCAGGTGAAGTCGGCTGTCGGCGCCACCGCATCGGTCGCGTTGCGCAATCTCATACTTGGCCTCGGCGCGGTGGCGATGATGGTCTTCACCAGCCCGAAGCTCTCCGGCCTCGTGCTCGTGGCCATCCCGGTGATCGTGCTGCCGCTGGTCGCCTTCGGCCGCTCGGTGCGCCGCAAGTCGCGGCAAGCGCAGGATACGCTCGCCGAAGCCACCGCCTATGCCAGCGAGCAGATCGGCGCTGTGCGCACGCTGCAGGCCTTCACCAACGAGAAGCTGGTCACCGGCCGTTTCTCGAGCGCGGTCGACGCTGCCTTCGAGGCGGCGCGCGCTTCCATCTTCGCGCGCTCGTTCCTCACCTTCTTCGCCATCTTCATGATCTTCTCCTCGGTGGTGGCGGTGCTGTGGTTCGGCTCGCGCGACGTGCTTGCCGGCACTATGTCGGCCGGCACGCTCGGTCAGTTCCTGCTCTACTCGGTGTTCGCCGCCGGCGCGCTTGGCGCGCTGTCGGAAGTTTGGAGCGAGCTGTCGCAGGCGGCGGGCGCCGCCGAGCGGCTGACGGAGATTCTGGCCGAGATGCCAACGATCCAACGGCCGGTCGATCCGCTTCCATTGCCGGCGACGGCCAAGGGCGCGATCAGCTTCGACGACGTCTCCTTCTCCTATCCGGCGCGGCCGGACCGCGCCGCCGTTCATGGCCTGAGCTTCCAGGTGAAGCCCGGCGAGACGGTGGCGATCGTCGGGCCTTCGGGCGCCGGCAAGAGCACCGTGTTCTCGCTGATCCTGCGCTTCTACGATCCGGAGAGCGGCCGCATCGTCATCGACGGCGTCGACGTGCGCGAGGCCGATCCGGCGGCCGTGCGCGGACGCATCGCGATCGTGCCGCAGGACGTCACCATCTTCGCGGCCAGCGTGCGCGACAATATCGGCTTCGGCAGGCAGGGCGCCGGCGACGCCGAGATCGAGGCCGCGGCCAAGGCTGCCCTTGCCGACGAATTCATCGCCAGGCTCGACAAGGGCTACGACAGCCAGGTCGGCGAGCGCGGCGTGACGCTGTCAGGCGGCCAGCGCCAGCGCGTCGCGATTGCCCGGGCCATCCTGCGCGACGCGCCGATCCTTCTGCTCGACGAAGCGACCTCGGCGCTCGACGCCGAGAGTGAGACGCTGGTGCAAAGGGCGCTGGAGCGGCTGATGCGCGGCCGCACCACCATCGTCATCGCCCACCGGCTGGCGACGGTGCTGAAAGCCGATCGCATCCTAGTCATGGATGGCGGCCGCATTGTCGAGGAGGGCACGCATCAGAGCCTTGTCGCCAAGGGCGGCATTTACGCGAGGCTCGCCAAGCTGCAGTTCGAGACCGGAGCCAGCGCCTTCAGGGGCGCGGCGGAGTGACAGTATCACAGGGCCTCGCGGGCCCTCGGTAGGCAACCACCGCGCCGCGCGCGGCTACCAGCGTCGGAGGGCCATGAAAAGCGGTACGCCGATAAAAAACGAGACCAGCAGCAACCCGCCAATGACCTGCTGTCTGGATCGGTCAGGGGCGGCGGCGGGCGCGGGATCTTCGGGCGCATCCTGATAGGTAAAGTTGAAGGACCAGTCGGTGTTGTCGCCGACGTCCTTGACCGACTTCAAATAATCGCCGATCGCCTTGGCCGGAACCTGCGTCGCCAGCGTCCGGAAGTTCCACTTTACCTCGAAGGTGGTCGGCGTGTTGCTCCAGGACGATTTCAGCGAGAGATAGGGCGTCACGATATTCTTCATGCCCTCGCCGGAGAACCTTGCCTTCAGATTGCTTACCGTTATGGCGTGGCTGCGGTAGACGGGCGCTCCCAGCGCGATCGGGCCGGCGCGGTCCACCATGGTCGGCGTTGGCAGGTCGGCGCTGAGATCGACCGCCTTGATTGGAAAGTTCTTGGCGAGGTCGTTGGCGGCCAACGCCTGCGCCGGCAACTGGTAGCTCTCCCGCACATTGATGATGTTGCCGTCACGATTGTCGAAGACTTCCAACCTGGCCGCGCTCTCGATGCCGGGATAACGCTTGCTGTAATATTTCAGGTAGGAGTCCGAGAGATCGCTCAGCGACCGGCTGGCGAGGCTGCTGCGCATGTTGTCGGCGTCGGCACCCTCATAGGTCGAAAGCACCGTCAGCGTCAGATGGCCGTCTGGCCTGTCGGGAAAGGAAAAGTCCTCGGCAACCTTGATCGACGGGCTGGTCAGTTCCGGACTGGGCATCTTCTCCAGTTGACCGTTGCCGAATAGCGGCAGGGCAAAACCGTAGTCAGGTTGCCAGAAGTCGCTGGCATCGCCGCCCTGCAGGTAGTTGGTGGCATCGAGCCAATAGATCTTTGCGCCGATCATTGCCTTGACGATGGCGTGGTCGAAGGCGCGTATTGCCGGCAGATGCTGGTCCAGCGCCCGGCCCTTGTCGAGGTCGGCCAACGCCACCTGCGCCGGGATGCCCAGCCGCTGTAGAGCTGAAGCCAGCAGCAGGGCCTTGTCCTTGCAATCGCCGAAGCCGCTTTGGATGACGACCGCCGGGTCGCGCGGAATATAGGAGCCGGAGCCCATCGACAGGCTCACATAGCGAATTTCGTCTTGGACGAGGCGCATCGCCTGAATCATGCGATCTTCGGGCTGCGCATGCTTCGCAGCGATTTCATCCAGTTTGGCCGTGAAAGCGGCCGGGAAGGCGGTTACCGGCCTGTAGTAAGGCTGGATGGCATTGACCACGCTCTGCCACTCGGCGGTCGAAGAGACGTCAATCGATCCCCACGCCGGAAAATCCGTCGGCAGGTTCTCCTCGACCTTGATCGGCTTAGGATTGGCGATTTCCCAGAGATAAACGGTGTCCGATCCTGAGGCGGTAAGGACGGGTTTGATCTCGGTGCCCCGTGGCTTTATCGCCAGCGGCTGCGCGGCCGGCCAGATGACGCTGGTGCGGATCAGCCCCACCGGCTCGTCCCATTCGGTCGAGAAAGTATCGAAGAACAGATCCTTCCCGACGAGTGGCGTCGTCTCATAAGTCTCGCCGTGATCGACAATGTCGCCAACGCGCACATCGTCGATGTTGACATGAGCGGTCAACCAGCCGTCATAGACGCCTTTCTCAGCGTCCTTCTCCTGCCGGAAAATGTCGAACTTGACGTCGGCCAGCCGGTCCAGCACCTGGCCGTCGCGAATGATGCGCAGATGATTGAACGTGACCCTGTGGCGCGACGGATCGAACTGCAGGTCGATGCTGGCGCCCCGTTCCAGGCCAGGGCGGTCGACTATTCTGTAGACCGAGCGCGAATAGTCATCGTAGCCGTGATCGCGATGGATGATCTGCTCGTCCGACAGCAGCCATGAAATGCTGTTCTTGATGCGGTCGGCGCGCGCCGGATCGGCAGCCGGGATATCGACCGTTTTGATCCAGTCCGCCATTGGCCCCTTGCGGACGATCTCGTCCGCGCCGGCAGGCAAGATCGAGCCGGCCAGAAAGACCAAAAAGAGCAGGAGGCAGCGGAAAGACCTGCCACCGCGAATACTGTTACCCACCAACAATCCAAGCCCATTGACGCAACGAGGCTCTTTGTCAGAGTCTTTCCCGCCAAAGTAAAGCCCGGCCGCGCATGTTTCGCGAGTCCGGCTTAGCAGCCGCCGATGGACGTGTCAGTTCCCGTAGCGCCTGCGCAGGTGCTCCGTGAAATAAGCTGCGTTCAGCTTCTCGCCGGTGGCGCGCTCGAGCAACTCGGGCGTCGACCAGCGCGAGCCCTGCGACCAGATTTTTGCGCGGCGCCATTCATTGATGGCGCTGAAATCGCCCTTGGCGAGATCCTGATCGGCGGAGGGGTGCTCCCTGGTCAGCGCGGCCCATTGCTGCGCCGCCATCATGGCGCCCAGCGTGTAGGACGGAAAATAGCCGAAGGCGGCGCCCGGCCAGTGCACGTCCTGCATCGGCCCGTCGGCCGGGTCGTCGATGGTCGAGAGGCCGAGATAGTCGCGCATCTTGGCATCCCAGGCCTCAGGCAGGTCGGCGACCTCCAGCCGGCCCGACACGAGCTCCTGCTCGAGCTCGTAACGCAGGATGACATGCAGCGGATAGGTGACCTCGTCGGCGTCGACGCGGATCAGGCCGCGCTCGACATGGTGGACATGCGGCAGGATGTCATCGAGCGACCAGGTTTCGCCGAGATGTCTTTCGACCACCGGCAACGCCCAGCGCCAGAAGGCGGGGTTGCGGCCGATCTGCTTTTCGACGAACAGGCTCTGGCTCTCATGCACGGCCATGCCTCGCGCCTTGCCGAGCGGCCAATGCGACCAGGCTTTCGGCAGGTTCTGCTCATAGAGCGCATGGCCGGTCTCGTGCAGCACGCCCATCAGCGCCGACAGGAAATCGGAGGTCTTGTATCGGGTGGTGATGCGCACATCGGTCGGCACGCCGCCGCAGAAGGGGTGATGCGACACCGAAAGCGAGCCGTGGGTCAGGTCGAAGCCGACCGCCGCCATCATGGCAAGGCCAAGCTCTCGCTGACGGTCGACGGCATAGCTGCCGGAGAGCGGCTTCAGGGGATGCTTGGCTAGCCGCGCATCCTGCACGGCGAGCGCATGCGGCAGGAAATCCTTGAGAAAGGCCTTCAACTCGGTAAACACCGGCGTGATGTCGGCGGCGCGGTTGCGTGGATCATATTGCTCCATCAGAGCGTCATAGGGGGCGAGGCCGAGCGCATCGGCGCGCAAGGCCGCCTCCTCACGCACCAGGGTCACGACGCCTTCCAGCGCCGGCAGGAAGCCGGCCCAGTCGTTCCTGGCGCGCAAGCTCCGCCAGAGCTGTTCGGAACGCATGCGCGCCACCGTCTGGCGCTCGACGAATTCGGCCGGCAGGCAGGTGAGGTTGGTGTATTGGCGGCGCAATTCCCGCACCGCCGCCTGTTGCTCTTCGCTCAGCGGCTCGGCTTCGGCGGCGGCGATCCAGTCGCCGATCTCGGGCGCGGTCGCCTGGCGGTGCAGCATGCCGGCAAGCGCGGACATCGCCTCGGCGCGTTTCTCGCCGCCGCCGACCGCCATATGCGTCGCCTCGTCGGCGCCGAGGATGGCTAGAGCATGTTCGAGCGCTTCGAGCTTGTGACCGAGTTCGTCGAGTTTCTGGAAGGACATGGAGATTACCCGGCTGCGGTTTGGCTGGCGCGAAAAGATACCATGGCGTCGGGCTTGGCAACCCTGGTCGGCCGGACGCGCGTCAACCTGTCTTGCCTAAGGGTGGCGGCGCGTGATCAATGCTGGAAACAAAGAATGGAGGGGACGATGATCGGTAATATCCTGGTCGGGCTGGTGGCGCTGATCCACTGCTACATCGTCTATCTGGAGATGGTCCTGTGGGACACGCCGAGCGGCCACAAGGCGTTCAGGATGACGCCGGAATTCGCCAGCGCCTCGAAGGTGCTTGCGGCCAATCAGGGGCTCTATAACGGCTTTCTCGCAGCGGGCCTGGCCTGGGGGCTCTATCTCGGCGCCGGCGGGTTCCAGCTCAAGATGTTCTTCCTGCTCTGCGTCGCGATAGCCGGCCTCTACGGCGCGGCGACCGTCGGCCGCAAGATACTCTTCATCCAGACGGTGCCGGCCGTGCTCGCCATCATCGCGCTCTGGCTCGGCCTTTGAGCCAAGAAGGACGCCCCCGGGACAGGCCCATCCCGATTCATCGGGATGGGCTGCTTTTTTCTGACTGCATGATCCCGAAAACCGGTTCCCACTTTTTGCTACCCTGACCTTCGGTTCGGGATCATGCTCTCGTCCCGCGGGCGCCAGGGGATCCCTTCCTCCGTGGTCAACCGTTCGGGTAATTTCCGCCGTCGGAGCCATCGCCCATCATGAAGCCGCTGCCGGTGTCGTTCATCAGCCTCTGGTCGACATTGTCGAGCCTGCGCAGCAGGTCATGATATTGCGCGGACGGGATCCTGCCATGATCCGAAGCGGCGACATGCTGCGCGGCCTGGCTGATATGCGCGGCGCGCATATGCAGTTGCCGCGCTTCGGAAGCCGAGATGTTGTTTGCTTCGCGAGCGTCGGTAATGCCCTGATCCACGCCCTGGATCTGTTCGATCAGGCTGGTCACCCGCGGACCGGTCATATCGGTCGGATCGGTTGCGTCCAGCGCGCCCTTGTGGTGTCCGGCCGCATAGGCGCCGGCCAGCGGGGCTGCAATCAGCGAAGCAGCCAGGGTTACAGTCTTGAGAGATGTTGAAGCGCGCATGGCGGCGCATCCTCCTGCCACGGAAGGGAGCGGTCGCGCCGCCAACCTTCCGACGTTCCGGGGCCGTCCAGTTCCGTCGCGTCGCGATGGGAGTTATCGCCGGCGGTTCTCAACCCCTGTGTGGCAAAATAGGGGCGTCATTTGGCGATGGGTAATTAAAAAAAGATAATGTTTTCAGGTCTTGTCGTCGACACTTGATGCCCTAAGTATTCAGCCGGCGAACAATTTCCCGTGACTTGACGTGATAATGGATCACCGTTCGGTGAGCTTCAGTTCAATACGGCGGTTCTTGCTGCGCGCCTCGTCGGTGTCGGCCGGGTCGAGCGGCTGGAATTCGCCGAAGCCGGCGGCCACCAGCCGGTTGGCCGGCACGCCGTTCTCGATCAGGAACTTCACGACGGACGTCGCGCGCGCGGTCGACAGCTCCCAATTGTCGCGATAGCGTCCAGTGCCGGACAGCGGCTTGTTGTCGGTATGGCCGTCGACGCGCAGCACCCAGCTGATCTCCGGCGGGATTTCCTTCTGCAATTCGATGATGGCGTCGGCGAGCTTCTTCATCTCGACCTTGCCGGCATCGTTGATCTCGTCTGAGCCGGTCGGGAACAGCACCTCCGACTGGAAGACGAAACGGTCGCCGACGATGCGGATGTTCTCACGGTCGGCGAGAATCTCGCGCAGGCGGCCGAAGAAGTCGGAGCGGTAGCGGTTGAGCTCCTGGACGCGCTGCGCAAGCGCCACGTTCAGGCGGCGGCCGAGATCGGCGATCTTGGTGTTGGAGTCGCGGTCGCGCTGCTCGGAAACGTTGAGCGCGTCTTCCAGCGCGCCGATCTGCTTGCGAAGTGCTGCGATCTGCTGGTTGAGGATCTCGACCTGGCTCAGCGCCTGCTGGCTGATCTGGCGCTGGTTGCTGAGCTCGCCCGACAGGGCGTCGGCGCGCTTGTTGGCCGCGTCGCCGGCGCCGGCGCCCTGCGACAGCAATTGTTCGAGACGGCTTTTTTCCGCTTCCGCCGCCGACAGCGATGCCTGCAAGTTGGCGAGCGAATCCTCCTTGTCCTGGCTGTTCGAGCGTTCCAGCGCGAGCAGCTGGGTGAGCTCGTTGATCTGCGAGTTGAGGCGGTTCAGAACCGCGTCCTTGCCGGAAATCTCGCGGCTGAGCAGGAATTGCGCCAGCACGAAGACGGTGAGCAGGAACATGATCGCCAGAAGCAGCGTCGACAAGGCGTCGACGAAGCCCGGCCAGTAGTCGATGCGGCGGTCGGCGCGCCGTCTTGCCAGCGCCACGTCAGTGGACCCCTTGCTTCTTCAGAGCATCGGCGATCTTTTCCAGCGTGTTGCGCATGGCCTTCTGCTCATCGGACTGGGCCTCGACCCAGTCGCGCATGATCTGCTGCTCGGAGCGCATGTTCTTCACCAGCCCCGAGATGCCGTCGGCAAGATTGGCCATGGCGGTGGCGACGCGCGGATTGGAGCCGCCGCCATTCTCCTGCAGGCTGCGCAGCCGCTCCGACAGCAGGCGGATGTCCTCGGAGGATTCGGCCTTCGAAGTGTCGGAGACGACGATGTCCGACGACAGGTCGGTGACCGAGGACAGCCAGTTCTCCAGCTCGGTGTAGAAGCGGGTCTGGGCGCGGCCCGCCTGCAGGTCGAGGAAGCCGAGCACCAGCGAGCCGGAAAGGCCGAACAGCGAGGACGAAAAGGCGGTGCCCATGCCGGCGAGCGGCGCCGACAGGCCCTGCTTCAGCGCGTCCAGCACGGCGGCCGCATCGCCGGTGCCCGGGTCCAGCGCCTCGATCGTCTCGCGGATCGAGGCGATGGTGTTGAGCAGGCCCCAGAAGGTGCCGAGCAGGCCGAGGAACACCAGCAGGCCGACAAGGTAGCGCGAAGTGTCGCGGCTCTCGTCGAGGCGGGTGGCGATGGAATCGAGCATCGTGCGCATCGAGGAGGTCGAAAACGCCATCGAGGACGAGCGGCCGATCATCGCCTTCATCGGCGCCAAAAGAACCGGCTCAGTGGTCTCGGAGCCGGCGCGGAAGGAATTGACCCAGCGTACCTCGCGGAAGAGCCGCCCGACCTGGGCGAAGGCAAGCAGGATGCCGACCGCCAGCACGCCGACGATCAATCCGTTGAGGCCCGGATTGCTGGAGAAGGCGGTGGAGATCTGGCGGGTGAGGATGGCGGCGATGAAGGCGACGATGATCAGGAAGATCACCATGGTGAGCAGGAAGACCTGCGGGCTCGACAGCTTGTGCGGATCATAGACCAGGACGTCCGACCGCCTGCCGAAGGATCTGAGAAAAGCCATCCGTGCCCCGTTTCCGATGCCACCGCCGCAGAATTGCCGCGACTCTAAACGGAATTGTGACCAAATTGAATGGCGCTTGGCAATATAACCCGCTCAAAGCGCGTCGGGCCGAAGGGTGTCCAGGCGACGCGCCTCAAGCCTTGGTCCCGGTGCATGCCGTTGTCCCAAACCGCCGCGCATTTTGGGGCGGCACGCATACGGGCCTAGAACCGGCTGACGACCAGGCAGTCGACCATGGCGGCCAGATGCAGGCCGGCGCCGGTGACGACGAAGCCGTGCCAGACGGCGTTGTGGAAGCGCAGAGCCTTCCAGGCGAAGAAGATGACGCCGCAGGAATAGACGATGCCGCCGGCGACGAGCAGCGCGACCGAGGCCGTCGGCAGCGTCTTGACCAGCGGTCCGGCCAGCACCACGCCGCTCCAGCCGATGGCGAGGTAAAAGACAATGGCCAGCCGGTCGTAGCGGCCGGGCAGGAACATCTTGATGGCGATGCCGGCCGCTGCTGCGGCCCAGACGACGATGATCATGGGCAGCGCCAGCGGCGAGTTGTTGAGCTGGGCGAGAAAGGGCGTGTAGGTGGCAGCGATCAGCAGGTAGATCGCGGCATGATCGAAGCGGCGCAGGATCCATTTCGCCGGCCACGAGACCGGCCACAGATTATAGGCCAGCGACACCGAGAGCACGGTGAGCAGCGAGACGACATAGAAGACGGCGGCGACATATTCGCCCGGGCCGGAATGGAAGGCCGCGAGCGCAAGGAAGGCGGAGCCGGCCGCGATCGCCAGCACGATGCCGACCGCGTGAACGACACCGTCGGCGATCATTTCGGCGCGCGAATAGTGCCAGCGCCCCACGAAAGGCATTTCAAGCTGGGTATCTGGCCGCGCGTCGTTCATCGTTGATCCTGCAAGGCCCTAATCTGGGCGCTTGCGGACCAGTATTTCAAGCTTCGGTTGCGGTTTTGCGACTAAAGGCGCGCGTCCTTTCGACGCGCGAAGGGCGCCATGGTCGATCAGCGAGCAGCCAATGGCTTCTTCACGGTCTTGAGCAGGGCGCGCTGGATGAGCTCGTTGCCGGCCACGACCTCGCCGCTGTCGAGCATGCCCTGCGCGCCATCCATGTCGGAGACGTACCCGCCGGCTTCGCGCACCAAGAGGATGCCGGCGGCGATGTCCCAGGACGACAGACCCGTCTCCCAGAAACCGTCCATGCGCCCGGCCGCGACATAGGCGAGATCAAGCGCGGCGGAGCCCAGGCGGCGCACGCCCGAGACTTCCGCCATGACGTTGCGCAGCTCAATCAGGAAATTGCCGTGCTGGCCGCGGCCGAGATGCGGCACACCGCAGCCGATCACCGCATCGGTCAGCTTGGAGCGCCCGGCGACGCGCAGCCGCCGGTCGTTCATGAAGGCGCCGCCGCCGCGCTCGGCGGTGTAGAGCTCGTCCATCGCCGGATTGTAGACGACGCCGGCGACGACCTGGCCCTGGCGTTCGAGGGCGATCGACACGGAGAAGAGCGGGATGCCGTGCAGGAAATTGGTGGTGCCGTCGAGCGGGTCCACGATCCAGCGGTGCTGGGCGTCCTCGCCTTCGACGGCGCCGCGTTCCTCCATCAGGAAGGCGTAGCCCGGCCGCGCCTTGGAAAGCTCGGTGAAGACGATCTCTTCGGCCTTGCGGTCGGCCTGGCTGACATAGTCGCCCGGTCCCTTCATCGAGACCTGCAGGTTCTGAACCTCGCCGAAGTCGCGCGACAGCGAGCGGCCGGCCTTCATCGCGGCCTGGACCATGACGTTGAGGAGAGCGGAACGCGCCATTTTTTCTTCCTGGCCTTGTCTTCCTATGTGCCGGCGCTCAGTCCGCGCGGCGCATGTAAGTGATTTCGTTGGTGTCGACGATGATGCGCTCGCCGGCCGAGATGAAGGGCGGCACCAGCACGCGGATACCGTTCTCCAGCACCGCCGGCTTGTAGGAAGAGGCGGCCGTCTGGCCTCTTACCACGGGATCGGCCTCGGTGACGGTCAGCGTCACCTGGTCGGGCAGCGAAATGCCGATCGGCCGCTCCTCGTAGAGCTGCACCGTCACCATCATGCCGTCCTGCAGGAAGGCGGCGCGCTCGCCGACAAAATCCTTGGCCAGCTCGAGCTGCTCGTAGCTTTCGGTGTCCATGAACACCAGCGCATCGCCCTGTTCGTAGAGGAAGGAAAAATCCTTCAGGTCGAGCCTTATTTGCTCGACCGTCTCGGCCGAGCGGAAGCGCTCGTTGAGCTTGGTGCCGTTGATCAGGTTCTTGAGCTCGACCTGATTGTAGGCACCGCCCTTGCCCGGCTTGACGGTGTTGGTCTTGACCGCCACCCACAGCCCGCCATCGTGCTCGATGACATAGCCGGGACGGATTTCGTTGCCACTGATCTTGGCCATGATGAACTGATCCGGAATGAGATTTTTCTGGCGCGGGTCGCGCCTTGGCGCCTCCAAGACCACAAATTGTACTTAGTAGCAAGGGAGGGGTAGCAAGGGAGGGAGCCCAGGGGGCTCCCATGGCGGCGCGGCTTACGGCAGCCGATTTGCCTTTTGCAGCGCCTGTTTGGTCTGGTCGTCGTCGAGGCCCTGCAGGAAATCGTCCATCTGCGGGTCGATCAGTCCGGCGCGGCGGGCCACGATGTACCAGGCGCCGGCGAGGATCAGGTCCGGGTCGGTGCCGATGCCGCCCATATAGAGCTTGGCGAGACGGTTCTGGGCGGCGACGTTGCCGCCTTGCGCCGCCCGCTTCATCCAGGCAAAGCCGGATTTCAGGTCGCGCGGGCCGCCGCGTCCCTCGATCATCCAGGCGGCGAGGTCGACCTGCGCGGTGTCGTAGTTCTGCCTCGCCGCTTGTGCCAGCAGCATGCGGGCCTGGGCGTCGTCATGCGGCTTGCCGCCGGCGCCGTTGGCATAGAGCTGCGCCATCGCATATTGGGCGTCGGCAAGACCGGTGGCGGCCGCGCGCTCGTAATAGGTGGCGGCCTTCGCAAGGCCGGCGTCACCCGGATCCCGCTGGACGAGCAACTGCGCGAAGTTGAACTGCGCCAGCCGGTTGCCGGCCTCGGCCGCGGCCTGCATCAGCGCGAAGGCGCCCTTTTCGTCCTTCTTCACATAGCGTCCGTCGAGCTGCATCAGCGCGTATTGGAACTGCGCCTCCGGCACGCCCTGTTCGGCGGCCAGCGCATACCATTTGCCGGCCTCGGCCGGATTGAGCGGCACGCCCAGCCCGCGCGACAGGATTTCGGCCACCAGCGTCTCGGCCGCCGGATCGCCGTTCTTGGCGCGCTCCATGGCGAGGTTGTAGGCGGTCTTGTAGAGTCCGCGCTGGAAGGCGCCGTAGGCGGCGTCCGGCTGCTTGGCGCCGAAGCGGTCGGGATTGACGGCGTCGGCCGAGGGCGGTGTCATGGTGGCCGGCTGCGGCAAGGTGTTCTGGATCGGCTTGTCAATATGCTGGTCGCCGCCGAACCGGCTCGCATCCGGCACGCCGATGGTCGGCGCGGTTGCGTTCGGTGCGGGAGTATTCGGCGTGCCGGCGTTCGCGGCTCCAGCATCAGGCCGAGGCTGCGGCAGCGGGACGGGCTCCGCCGCCATCGCGACCCGTGCCAACAAGCCGGCCAAAATCACCAGGCAAGGGACACGCCAGCGCATGTCAGTCCTCGAAGCGCGGCGCGGTCTTATCGAGCAGCGCGTTGGCGGCGGCGACCGCCGCGCGCGGGTCGCGCCCGTCGGCAAAGACGGCGCTGGACAGCGCCACGAACTCGGCGCCGGTCGCGGCCACCGTCTCGACGGAAGCAAGCTCGCAACCGGCCATGACGATGCAAGGGATCGAAATCATCTCCGCCCACCATTCGCCGAGGGCGAGGTTGCGGTGATGCGGCTCCGGCTTGTTGTCGTAGCCGAAGCGGCCGAAGAACATGTAGTCGGGCCGTTCCTCGCCGAGCTCCAGCGCTTCGTCGCGGGTCTTGGCGCCGCCGGCGCCGACCATCATCTTGCCGGCCACGCGCTCGATCGTCTCGGCGAGCTCTGCGGGCTTTACTTCAACATGGATACCGTCGGCCTGGACGCGACCGGCGACGCGGCTGTCGCCGGCGATGATCACGGCGACGCCGGCACTCTGAGCGATCGGCACGATCCTCTCGGCGAAGGCCTGGAAGGAGGCGTCGTCCATGCCGTTGCCGGGTAGGATCAGCGAGGCGACGTCGCCGCCCTCGAATGCCGCGCAGATATGCTCCGCCGGCACGAGCGGCGGCGCGATCAGCACGATGCGGCAGCGGTTGGGCGGGGTTAAATCGTTCATTGGCCTTCGATCCCGGTTTCGCCTATGCCGGGCGAAGATGGTTGCATTGCGGCATAGAGCAAAGCGTCGGGCTTGAACAGCGGCGCCGTGGACCAAGGCCAAAATGCTTACCGCCGCTGTGGCTTGCGTGATCCATGCGTCCGTCACTGGCGTTGACGCAGACGGAAGCTCGGCTAGACATGCCCACAACAGCAGGAGCAGGCACAATGGTGCAAAACATCTATGACCGCCCCGAATTCTTCGAAGGTTACAGCCGTCTCGGGCGCTCGGTCGAGGGCCTGGACGGCGCGCCTGAATGGCCGGCGCTGCGCGCCATGCTGCCCGACGTCGAAGGTTTGAAGGTCGTCGATCTCGGCTGCGGGTATGGCTGGTTCTGCCGCTGGGCTCGCTCGCAGGGCGCAAGAGAGGTTCTGGGCCTCGACCTGTCTGAAAAGATGCTTGCTCAGGCACGCGCCGCGGGCGTCGACGAGGCCATCACCTATCGGCGCGCCGATCTCGATGAGCTCAGTCTGCCGAAGGCGCGTTTCAACCTCGCCTACAGTTCGCTCGCCTTGCATTATGTCGGCGATGCCGCGCGTCTTTTCGCGACCGTCCACGAGGCCTTGGTCCCAGGCGGGACCTTCGTATTCTCGACGGAACATCCGATCTACATGGCGCCGACCAAGCCGGGCTGGTCGATCGATTCCGAGGGCAGGAAGACATGGCCGATCGACCGTTATTTGGTCGAGGGACCGCGCACCACCGACTGGTTCACCAAGGGCGTTGTCAAGCACCATCGCACCGTCGGCACCACGCTCAACTTGCTGATCGCGGCCGGGTTCACCATTGGCCATGTCGAGGAATTCCGCCCGACGGACGAGCAGATCGCCGCGCGGCCGGAGCTCGCCGAGGAGTTGGAACGGCCGATGTTCCTGCTTGTTCAGGCGCGGGTTTGAACGGTCGCCGCCGTCCTAGAGTTCAAGCTTGTATCCGACGTGGCTGGCCTTGAAGCCAAGGCGCTCATAGAAGCGGTGCGCGTCGAGCCGGCTCTTGTTGGTCGTCAATTGGACGACCCGGCAGCCGCGTGCGCGGCATTTGTCGATAGCCCAGTCGAGCAGGCGGCGTCCCAGACCCTCGCCGCGCCGGTTCGCGGCGACACGCACGGCCTCGATCTGGCCGCGCCAGGCGCCGCGCAGCGACAGTCCGGCGAGGAAGGTGATCTGCAGCGTGCCGATGACCTCGTCGCCCTCGGTCATCACGGCGAGGAACTGGTTCGGATCGCGGTCTATGGCTGCGAAGGCGTCCAGATAGGCTCGCGCCAGCGGCGGGCCGGCGTCCTCGCGGCTCCGGCCCAGCGGATCATCGGCAAGCATCGCGACGATCGCCGCGACGTCCGCTTCGCGCGCCCGGCGAATGTTCATCGCGCTCATTTCCACACCTCGAGATAGCGGGCCGGCCGACTGACGAGCCGCTGCAGCGCGGCCGGCCGTCAATGTCGGGACGGCAATAACGGATGCCGGCGTTAATGACTATCCCGACGGCGGCATTCTGCGCTATGGCTGGATTTCCGCCTCCTTCAACCTTCCCTTGCCGATGTCAGGCCTGCTCAGCGATCCGTGGTTCTATGCCGCAGCCATTCCAGCGGTGATCCTTGTCGGCCTGTCGAAAGGCGGCTTCGGCGGCGCTGTCGGCTTCGTCGGCGTGCCGTTGATGGCCCTGACGATCCCTCCGGTTCAGGCGGCCGCCATCCTGCTGCCGATCCTGTGCCTGATGGACATCGTTTCGGTGTGGACCTGGTGGGGCGTTTACGACCGCAGGATGCTGGTCGACATGATGCCGGGCGCCGTGATCGGTATCGGGCTCGGCTGGCTGACGGCGGCCCTGGTCACCGAGGAGATGGTGCGGCTGATCGTCGGCGTCGTCGCGCTGGTGTTCGTGCTGCGCTGGGTCTACCTGCAGTTCCGTCATGGCGCCGGCCATGCGGCTGAACCGAACCGCGTCGCCGCCGCCTTCTGGGGGCTGGTCGCTGGCTTCACCAGCTTCGTCGCCCATGTCGGCGGCCCGCCTTTCCAGGTTTACGCGCTGCCGATCCGGCTCGACCCGAAGGTGCTATCGGGAACGGCGGCGATCTTCTTTGCCGCCACCAATGCGCTGAAGCTCGTTCCCTATTTCGCGCTCGGCCAGTTCGACACCACCAACCTCACCGCCTCGGCGGTGCTGATGCCGCTGGCGCCGCTCTCCACCATCGCCGGCGCCTGGCTGGTGCGGCGCATGCGGCCGGAGATCTTCTACCCCTTCACCTACGCCACCGTCGCGGTGGTCGCCGTCAAGCTGCTGTGGGACGGCATTGCCGGCCTGATGTAGACGCGAGGCGGCCATCCGGCCGCCTCGCTTCAAACAATCGCGACGCTCAGGCCGCGCTCGGCACCATCTGGCGGCCGCCACCGAAGGCCAGCGCGGCGCCGAGAGCGACCACCATGACCATGCCGGCAAGGATGCCGATATCGTGCAGAGTTGGCTTCAGCACCATGTCGGCGATGATCACCAGCATCACCGCGTAATCGAGGCGTGCCCATCTCATCATGCGTCGGCCTATGGCAAGGACGGCCGGCGTCACACCCTGCTCGGCGATCATGGCGCCTATGCGCTCGCCGGTCGGCTTGAAGACAAGCATGCCGATCGAGAAGGTCGTGGCATAGCCGACGAGGCCGATGACGATCCAAAGGTCGGTGAAGCCGACCCAGAAGCCGCACATGATGAGGCCGAGGACCAGCGTCAGCATCGACATCGGCGCGAAGAACTTGCCGCCGAGCTGTCCGCTGGCGCGCATTGCCTGCAGCTTGTCCTCGATGTTGCCGGCGCGCTCGGCCAGAATGCCGAGCAGGAACAGCACGAAGCCGCCGCCGACCCACAAAATAGCGGAAACGACGTGAAGGAATTTGACGATCGAATACCAATCCATGGTTTGCTCCCGGATATCCTGCCTGATTTCAAGCGGCGCGGATTTGCGCGCCGCTTCAGAGGAGCGGCCTTTTGCGGGGCGTGTGTTTCGGAACGATGCCGCGTCGGCAGCCAACATGTTTCGGTGCCGCGACAACGGCGTCCGAATTCGATCTTTCAACGATTGCGGGCGGCGAAGCCGGTTGTCCTGTTCCGGCACAGGAAAGCGCGTTCGGTCAAAAAATCGGCGCCGCGTTAAGGGTTCATTAAGCTTTACAGGCGTTTACTACGCGTATCCAGTTTTGCTGGATTCTTACCGAGTGGTTGGAGCCACTTTGTTTGACGCCTCCCTGTTAAACTCCTGAGAGCCGCCTTATCCGCGGC
>RXJA01000410.1 GCA_003963455.1 Hyphomicrobiales bacterium | reverse complement strand
GCGATGCCCATGAAGCCGATCACTGTTTCTAACACTGCGTGGCCGGCCGTGATCTCAGATGTGGGTTTCATGGCGTATTCCCTCCGCAAAACGGCGAAAAACGAGTACATATCCAGAACAATATGGCATTTCCGCCCTGTTGCCGCCACCCGAAAACCGCCGGGTGGCCCCGATTGCGGGCCGTGAATCGCTGGTGTAAGGACTCCTTAACAACCGACAAACCGGACCCTCACGGCTTGCCAGCTAAAATCATAATCACCGCGATCGGCGTGCTCGTTGCCGCTGCTGGTCTGAGCGGATGCACCTCGACCTCGCAGATGAAGGCCGCCCCCGCGCTCGCGGATGCCTCGACGCCTGCCGTCGCCGACGATACGCCGACCGTCGCGTTGCCCGAAACGGTGGCCGTGCTGCCGGAGCCTTCCGGCCTCGCGCAGGTGCAGACCGCCGCGCTTACCGGCGATGCCGTCGCCATGGCGACCATGCCGGGCGCGCCCACGACGCAAGGCGCGCAAAGCGCGCTTTTGCCGCCGCCTGTCCAGCCCGGCGCCCCCCTGTCTGGCGCGACGTTGGCGCAGCCCGCGGCCTTCGCAGGAGCGACGCCGATGGCCGGCCAGTTTCCGCCGCCGCCGGCGCTGACGGCTGGCGGCTCGCCGACCGGCCCAGGATCGATCAAGCAGGCGGCGTCCATCAAGCAGGCGGCGATCTATACGACCGCGGGCGTTGCCATGCCGGTCACCGGCCAGACGGCGAAAGTCGCGCCGATGCCGGGCGTGCAGCAGGTCGCTTATGTGGCGCCGGATAATCCGGCGCTGCTGGCGGCGCCTGGCCAGCCCGAACAGCAGGCCAGCGGCCCGCGCGGCGATATCGAGCGGCTGATCGCGAAATATTCGGCGCTCTATGAGGTGCCGATCGACTTGGTGCGCCATGTCGTCAACCGCGAGAGCACCTTCAACCCGAAAGCCTACAATAACGGCCATTGGGGGCTGATGCAGATCAAGCACGCGACGGCGCGCGGCATGGGCTATGACGGCCCGGCGACCGGCTTGTTCGACGCTGAGACCAATCTCAAATACGCGGTGAAATATCTGCGCGGCGCCTGGCTGGTTTCCGGCGGCAACGCCAAGCGGGCCGACATGCTCTATCAGACAGGCTACTACTACGACGCCAAGCGCAAGGGCTTGCTCGAGGCGACGGGCCTTGGCGTCGACCGCAGGCGGCACCGCCTGCCGCCGGGCGCCTGAGCGGACATCCGCTCCCGCTCGGCGTTTCGAGACAGCGCCATGCATGAGAACACGACGCCACGGCCGCCGGCGCCCAACGACATCCGCCTGCGCAAGGTGCTCGACGATACGCTCACCGCGCCGCATTGGCCGCAGGGTTTCGTCATGCGCGCTTTCGAGCATCGGGACGCGCATGCTTTGCACGCGCTGCTGCAAGAGGTGTTCGACGACGGCACCGACGGGCCGTTCGAGGAATGGTGGCCGCGCATTGCCGGCGACGCCGAGTTCGACCCCGCTCTCTGTTTCCTGGTCATCGACGGCAGGGGCCTGCTGGCGGGCGCAGCGCTGTGCTGGGCGTCCGGTTTCGTCAAGGACCTCGCCGTCCATCCGGAGGCGAGAAGTCAAGGCATCGGCGAGGCGCTGATGCGGCACGTGTTCCTGACTTTTCGCGAGCGCGGGGCAACGCATGTCGATCTCAAGACCAACACGGTGAAGAACAGCGCGGCGTTCAGGCTCTATGAGCGGCTCGGCATGATCCCGGTCGGCTGGGATGGTTAATGCCGCCCCGGCATTGTGAACTCCTTCACATAGGCTGACGTTGCGTCATGCTAATCCGTCGTCGTGCCGGGCGGCCGATCGGCGGATCGACGCTGGCAAGGCGTCGGAGGAGGCTGTGCCGGCATGCGTCAGCCACTCCCAGGCGGGCTCCGGGGCGGGGGTTTCGGAGCCCGTCCGCTTTCGTGTGAAGTGAGGTGGAGGAGATGCGGCCATGGCCCCGTTCACCGTCAGTCCGCAGCGTTTCGACCCCTACAAGAACTATCGGTTCCGGCTGAAATGGGACGGCAAGTATGTTGCCGGCATTTCGAGGATCAGCGCGTTGAAGCGCACCACCGAAGTGGTCGAGCACCGCGACGGCGGCGCTGCCGGCAACACGCGCAAATCGCCCGGCATCACCCGCTTCGAGCCGATCACGATCGAACGCGGCGTGACCCACGACCTTGAATTCGAGCGCTGGGCGAACAAGGTGTGGGATCTTCAGAACGGCCTTGGCTCGGAAGTTTCCCTGAAGGATTTCCGCAAGGACGTCATCCTCGAATTCCTCAACGAAGCCGGGCAACTGGCGATCGCCTATCGCATCTACCGCTGCTGGCCCTCGGAGGTTCAGATGCTGCCGGAACTCGACGCCAACGCCAATGCGGTGGCGATCCAGTCGATGAAGCTGGAGAACGAAGGCTGGGAGCGGGATACGGCGGTCGTCGAACCGACGGAGCCGAGCTTCACCGACCCGCCGGCCTGACCGCGCGGGCGAGGGAAGATGCACGAGAAACACGTAGAGGAACTGGCGGTCGCGCATCGGTGAGGGGTCTTCCCCTTCTCCCCCTGTGGAGAAGGTGGCCGCGCAGCGGCCGGATGAGGGGTGCTCCAGGGAAAGCCAGCGTCTCACTCCGCTGGAACACCCCTTGTATCTGCACGGAGGAGACTTTGTGCGATGGAAGCGA
>RXJA01000435.1 GCA_003963455.1 Hyphomicrobiales bacterium | reverse complement strand
AGGCGCCGACCATGAAAATGTCGCCATGGGCGAAATTGATCATGCCGATGATGCCGTAGACCATCGTATAGCCGATCGCGATCAGCCCATAGATCGATCCCAGCGTCAGCCCATTGATAAGCTGCTGGACGAAGTACTGCATATTTACGCGGCTCCCCTGGAATGTCGCCTTTGCGGACGCATTCCTTTTCGTATTTCCCCTAGTCGTAAAGTTTCGAGCCCGGATTGCAACGTGATTTTTCAATCGCTCTGCGTGGTTTGGAAGCACGCCGTCCGATTGCCCGTTTTCTCACACCCGACCCCTGGACTATCGCGGACCCTAGCATTGGCACAACGCAATGTCTTTGACGATTCAACCTTATGATGGGCTCCGTGTCGAAGAAATCGCCGTCAAAATAAGTTGATGAGAGGAATCCTTGCGCAACCAAGGCGATCCGTTTTTGGGCCGCTGCACATTCCGTTAGGTCAGGATTCCGGCGTATGTGACGGCCGTGTGACGGCGAAGCGCCTTCCGCGGAGCCGACTTCGCCGAATGGACGAGACCCTCGAAGCCAAGTCTCAGTAAGCAGAACCTGCGTCTCCGTTGAGACTGTGCCTTTCAGTGCCTTTGAGCGGCGGATTGAAGACACTTACCAGCACCATGTCGCCGGTGCTGTCGGCCCGCAGGAAATGGTCGTCATGGGCATCGAGCACATAGATCGTTCCCGGTTCGACACGGTGGACGGTGCCGGTCATGTCCTCGACCTCGCCGCTGCCGGAGATGCAGTAGCAGGCCTCCAGGTGGCGCCGGTATTGCAGCCGCGACTCGCTGCCCGCGCGCACCACCGTGTGACACACCGTGAAGCCCATGCCATCTCGCTGCGTCAGCAGCCGATGGCTGGTGCCATTGCCCCAGTCGACAAAGAAGTCAGTTTTTTCTACATCTGTCAGTTGCCGGATAAACATAGGTGCCCTTTCATCGAAAGCGGGTTGGGAAGCGCTTGCGCTTCGAGTTCGGCGGATTTGATCGACTTTTCCGAGAACCTCGGATAGGGGATCCAGCCACGACAGGATCAATGGCGCGGCGCGAGCCACGCTTCAAATGACGGATTTTGGCGCTACTTGTTAGAGATTCTTACAGATGGACTATCTGCCGCTGAATGCCATCCGGGCTTTTGAAGCGACCGCCCGCCACCTCAGCTTTTCCGCCGCCGGCGAGGAGTTGCACGTCACCCACCCCGCGATAAGCCACCAGATCAGACGGCTGGAGGAATGGCTTGGCGTGCCTCTGTTCCATCGTGACGCCCGCAAGGTGCGCCTGACCGAGGCCGGGCAGGCGCTGCAGGCGTCCGCGAGCGCGGCGTTGACGGAGCTGGGCGCGAGCTGCCGCCGCATTCGCAGGAACGCCGCCCAGGCATCGTTGTCGGTGGGCTGCATTCCCTCCATTGCCAGCCGCTGGCTGGTGCCTCGCCTGTCGGACTTCACTGGTCGCCATCCCGAGATCGCGATCCGCGTCGCCTATGCCAAGGCCGAGGATCGGCTCGAAGACGATAACGACATCCTGATCACGCTCGGCGCCGACCCCTCGCCGCAAGTCACGAGCCTAAGGCTGTTCTCCCGAATGAGCCGGCCTGCCTGCAGTCCGCATTACCTCGCACGCAAGGGGCCGCTGGAAACGGCGGCGGCCATCGCGGCGGCGGACCTGCTGCATGACGAGACGCGCCAGGGCTGGCAGGAATGGTTCGCGAAGGCCGGGATGGGCAAGGCCGATATCGGCAACGGCCCGGTCTTTGCCGATTTCAACATCCTGGCCACCGCCGTCATCGCCGGGCACGGCGTGGCATTGTGTCCGGTCGAGGTTTTTCGCGAAGAACTCAGGCGCGGCGACCTCGTCGTCGTCTCCGATATTTCGACCGACGACGACAAGGGCTATTTTCTGACGATGCCGGCTCAGCCTTCAGCGGCCGAAATCAAATTCGCGGACTGGTTCCACGATCAGGTATCGGTGAAAGCGGAAGCCGAAGCCTGAGGTCGGGGCAACTGAGCACATCAGCTCACGATGAACCCGTGCGCGAACGGATCGCGGTCGTCGATGAAGATGGTGTTCAATCCGGTCATGCGCGCCCAGCCGCCGATGGAGGGAATGATCGCCGGCTTGCCGGCGACGCTGACCTCTTTTTCGACCCTGCCCTTGAACAGCGAGCCGATGATCGATTCGTGGACGAAACTGTCGCCGGGCTTGAGCCTGCCCTTGGCGTGGAGCTGTGCCATGCGCGCCGAGGTGCCGGTGCCGCAAGGCGAGCGGTCGATCGCCTTGTCGCCGTAGAACACGGCGTTGCGCGCATCGGCCTCGGCGTTTTTCGGCTCGCCGGTCCACAGCATGTGCGACAGCCGGTTGATGCCGGGATTCTCCGGATGCACGAAGGAATATTTCTCGTTGAGGCGCTGCCGCACCACCGGGCTCCAGGCAATGAGGTCGCCCGCCGAGTAGTCGGCCATGTCCCGGTAGTTCTTCTGCGGCTCGACGATGGCGTAGAAATTGCCGCCATAGGCGACGTCGACGCTGATCTCGCCGAGCACCGGGCACTCCACCGTCAGCCCCTCGGCATAGAGGAAGGAGGGCACGTTGGTGATGCGCACCTCCTCCACATATTCGCCGACCTGTTTGTATTCCGCGATGACGAGGCCGGCCGGCGTGTCGAGCCTCAGCACGCCCGGCGTCCTCGGCTTCACCAGCCCATGCTCGATCGCCATCGTCACCGTGCCGATCATGCCGTGGCCGCACATCGGCAGGCAGCCCGATGTCTCGATGAACAGGATGGCGATGTCGCAGTCCTCGCGCGTCGGCGGATAGAGGATCGAGCCCGACATCACGTCATGACCGCGCGGCTCGAACATCAACCCGGTGCGGATCCAGTCATATTCGGCGAGGAAATGCGCCCGCCGCTCCATCATCGTCGAGCCATCGAGCAGCGGCCCGCCGCCGGCGACCAGGCGCACCGGATTGCCGCAGGTATGGCCGTCGATGCAGAAGAAGGATTTTTTGGCCATCACACTCTCTTTTTCAGAAACGCTGCGCACGGAACGGGTTGAGATCGAGCGGCGGAGTCTGCCCGAGGATGAGATCGCGGATCAAGCGGCCGGTCGCCGCCGACTGGGTCAGGCCGAGATGGCCGTGGCCGAACGCATAGTAGATGTTCGGCGCCCGCGCCGCGCCGATCACCGGCAGCGAATCGGGCAGCGACGGGCGATAACCCATCCACTCGCGGCCGCCCGACGGATCGAGCCCCGGCAGGAAACGCCTCGCCTTCTCCAGCATCGCCTTGGAACGCGCGAAGTTCGGCGGCCGCTCGATGCCGCCAAGCTCGACGGCGCCGCCGACGCGCAGGCCCGTTTCCAACGGCGTGATGACGAAGCCATGCCCCGAAAAGATCAGCTGCCGCTTCACGTCGAAGGCCGACACCGGCAACGTCGTGTTGTAGCCGCGCTCGGTTTCGAGGGGGATGCGGTCGCCGAGGTTCCTTGCCAGAAGGTGCGACCAGGCGCCGGCGGCGATCAGAAGCTTGCTTGCCGTCCGCCTGCTGCCGTCGGCCAGAACGATCGTGGCGCCGTTTACGCCGGCTTCCACGCGTTCGACCCGCGCATGCTCGAAACGGGCGCCGAGCCCTTCCGCATACGCCCACACCGCCTTGCCGAGCAGCTTCGGATCGGCGACCGTCTTCCAGCCCGGCACGAAAGTGCCCTTGACGAAGCGCGGCGAAAGGCCCGGCTGGAGCGCGGCCATCTCCTCGCCCTCGACATGACGGAAGCCGATGCCGAAACGCTCGCGCTCGGCCCAGCCAGCCAGCGAGCCGCGGAACTCCGCCTCGCTTTCATAGAATTCCAGGGACCCGTCCTCGCGCAGCATCGGCCGCGTGCCGGAGCGGTCGAGCAGGCCCATCCACTCGGCCTCGGCAAGCCTCATCATGCCGGCCTGCGTGGCTAGGCTGGTCTGATAATGCTTCGCCGCGCCCGCCCGCCAGAAGCGGATCAGCCACGGCAGGAGCTTCGGCAGATAGGCCGGCGGAATGGTCAGAGGCCCGAGCGGATCGGCGAGCCATTTCGGCAATTGCCGGATCATCCCCTTATGCGCCAGCGGCAGCACATCGGAGAAGGCGAAGGCGGCGGCATTGCCGGAGCTCGTCTCCTCGCAGATGCCGCTACGGTCGAAGACGGTGACGCCGCGCCCCGCCTCCGAGAGCAGGGTCGCGGCGCAGATACCGATGATCCCGCCACCGATGATGGCGATGTCCTCCCCTTCCCCCCGCGAACGGGGAGAAGGCGCCCGCAGGGCGGATGAGGGGCGGCGCCTGTCCTCGGAATTTTCCTGCACGTGAAGGCTGTCCCTTATTCGGCCGCCACCAGCTTGTCCGTCGGCCGAGGAGACGTCTGGAGCGACGGCAGCGTCGGCCGCACCGCCAGCGCGTCCCGGATGATCTTCTCGACCGCATTGCGGCGTTCGCCGGAGAGCGGCTGGCGCGGCATGCGCACGCGGTCATTCGTACCGATCGCCAGCACTTCGGCAAGCTTGATGTTTTGGACCAGATAGGTGGACACGTCGAGGTCGAGCAAGGGCCGGAACCAGCGATAGATCGCCAGCGCCTCCTCGCGGCGGCCCTGCTTCATCAGCTGGTAGATCGCGACGGACTCGCGCGGGAAGGCAGTGACCAGTCCGGCGACCCAGCCGGTGGCTCCCACCGACAGCGCCTCGAAGGCAAGGTTGTCGACGCCGGTGAAGAGATCGTAGCGATCGCCGAGCCGGTTGATGATCTCGGTCGAGCGGCGGATGTCGTCGGACGATTCCTTGATTGCCGCGAAGCGCTTGTCCGAGGCCAGCTCCTCCATCAGGTCGACGGTGACGTCGACGCGATAGGCGAGCCGGTTGGAATAGATCATCACCGGCAGGTCGCCGGCTTCCGCCACGGCGCGCAGGGCGGCGACCGTCTCCTCGGGGTTGGTGTGGTAGATCGGGCTCGGCACCACCATCAGGCCGTCGGCGCCTTCCTTGGCGGCACGGCGCGCGATGCTCGCCGCCTCGCGTGTGCCGGGCTCGTTGACGGTCAAAAGCACCGGCTTCTTGCCGGCGATCTTCTGTGCTGTTTTCAGCACCTCGATCTTCTCGTCAGGCGACAGCATCGGGCCCTCGCCAAGCGAACCGCAGACGATGATGCCGTCGCAGCCGGCCTCCATCTGCAGGCCGTAACAGCGCTCCATCTCGGCGTGGTCGAGGCGGTCGTCGGCGGTGAATTTGGTCGTGACTGCGGGGAAAACTCCGGTCCACATGGTTGCTTCTCCTCTGATATATCAGTCGTATATCTATTAAGAGTTGGCCTGTCAACGCTGAATCCGTTATGATATATGAAAAATATATCAGGAGCCTGCCATTGATCTCCCCACTGATATCCATTGAGGCGAATGCGACCTCCGAGCCGGCGGCGACGAGAGCCTATCGCGCGCTGGAGCACATGATCGTCACGCTCGAGCTGGCGCCCTCCAGCTTCGTCACCGAAGGCGCGCTGATCGATCGCCTGGGTCTTGGACGCACCCCTGTGCGCGAGGCGATCCAGAGGCTGGCCTGGGAAGGACTTCTCGACATAAGACCCCGCGCCGGCATCGCGGTCGCGCCGCTTCACGCCGGCGACTGGCTGCGGGTGCTGGACGCGCGGCGCGGCATCGAGGTGGTGCTCGCCCGCTCGGCCGCCCGCTTCGTCACGCGCGAGGCCGCCGACCTGTTTCACGAGGCGGCCCTGGCCATGCAGAAGGCGGTGATCTCCGGCAACGTGCTTGCCTTCATCCAGGCCGACAAGGCGCTCGACGAGGCGCTGGCCATCGCGGCCGACAATCCTTTCGCGGCGCGGGTGGCCGCCCCCTTGCAAAGCCACAGCCGCCGATTCTGGTTCCGCTACAAGGCCGATACCGGTCTGGCCGAATCAGCCGAGCATCACGTCGCGCTCATCCGCTCCATCCTGGACGGCGACGAGGAAGCCGCCGCCAAGGACGCCAAGAGGTTGATGGCGCTGCTGCGCGGCCATGCCGAGGTGGCCGCCACGCGGTAGGGCAATTCCAAGGAAAAGTCTGAAGCGATTTTCCGCTTGGAACTGCGTCAACGAAAGATAGCGGATCAGCCTTCGGCAGGCTCCTTCCGCGCCGCCCATTTCAGCAGCGCGTCGAGCGCCGGACACAGCGCCTGTCCCCAATCGGTCAGGCGGTATTCGACCTTCGGCGGCACCTGGTGATGCACGATCCGGCGCACGATGCCGTCGGCTTCCATCTGCCGGAGTTGCTGGATCAGCATCTTTTGCGAGATCGCCGGGATAGCCCGTTCGAGATCGGAAAAGCGCAGCACCTTGCCGCCGAACAGGTGAAACAGGATCACCAGCTTCCACCGGCCCTCGAGGATGCGCAGCACGTTCTCGACCCCGCTCGCCGCCGATGAAGGCGTCAGGGCCTCAGGCTTACTTTCAGGTAAGTACCTTACTTTTTCGTCGGTTCTTGTCATTTCCGCAGCATACCTCATCTTAGCGTCCGACAACAGCCTCCCCTCCTACAGAGGGCGGTATCCAACCGGAGACAAGCCGTGACCGTGACCCTTCCTCCGCCGCTGGCGGATTATTTCGCCGCCAACAACCGCCACGATATCGACGCGATGCTCGCGCCTTTCGCGCTGAACGCCATCGTCCAGGATGAAGGCGAGAGCCATCGCGGAACCGAAGCAATCCGCCGGTGGATGCAAAGCACGACCGACAAATATCACGCGAAAGTCGAGGTGATGGAGGCCGGTGTAACAGCCGACGCATGGCGGATCGCCGGCATCGTTTCCGGAGATTTCCCCGGCAGCCCGATAACGCTCCACTACAATTTCACGCTGGCCGGCGACCGGATCGAAAAGCTGGAGATCGGCGTATGACCATCCGGCAGAAGTTCGCGATCGACGGCCACGAACTCGCTGGCAAGCGCGTCTTGGTCACCGGAGGCACCAAGGGCGCGGGTAAAGCCATCGTGGACCGGCTCGCGGCGGCGGGCGCGACGGTCGCCACAACCGCCCGCTCGGCAGTCCGGACATCGTCGTCCGCGCTGTTCGTGCAGGCCGATGTCAGCACCCTGGAAGGCGCAGCCGAAGTTGCCGCGGCCACGATCGACCGGCTTGGCGGCGTCGACATCATCGTTCACAGCGTAGGCGGATCGAAGAGCCCGGGTGGCGGATTTGCGGCGCTCTCCGACCAGATCTGGCAGGACGAACTCAACCTCAACCTCTTGGCGGCGGTCAGGCTGGACCGCTTGCTCGTCCCCGAGATGATCAAGCAGGGCTCAGGCGCGATCGTTCATATCTCGTCGATCCAGCGCCGCCTGCCCTTGCACGAATCCACCATCGCCTATGCGGCGGCGAAGGCCGCGCTTTCGATCTACAGCAAGGCATTGTCAAAGGAACTCGGCCCCAAAGGCATCCGCGTGAACGCCGTGGCGCCAGGCTGGATTCACACCACCGCGTCCGAGGCCATGGTCAAGCGGCTGGCCGCCCATGCAGGATCGGACGAAGAGGCAGCCCGGCAGGGCATCATGGATGCGCTTGGCGGCATCCCCATCGGTCGGCCAGCCTGGCCGCAAGAGGTCGCGGAACTGGTGGCATTCCTGGTTTCGGATCGCGCATCGGCGATCCATGGCGCCGAATACGTCATCGACGGTGGTACGATCCCGACGGTCTGAATTGTCTTGTCGCCAGCGGTTCAGGTGCCAGGCATCGCCGCGGTGATCGTCGGGCTGTCCCAGCCTTCGCCGACCGACATCACGCAACTCCGGCCCTTGACATCGGACGCAACCACCGTCCAGCTGCCCTGCTTGGAAACGAAGATTTCCAGCACGACGTTCGGATTGATCAGCCCGCGCCCGGCCACGCTTTCGTGGTAATTGTCGCCAAGCGCCTTGACGATGTCGGCGCGCGGCGCGCATTGCGACCCCGCCTGCGCCTGAGCCGCCCCGGCGGACATCGCGACCGCGGCGACGATCGTCGTCGCCCATGGATATCGTGTCATCCGACACCTCCCGCGCCAGACGTGGACCCCGGCTGCACCGGCGCTGCTCGATTGACCTGCTCGCATGGCAGGAATGCCGAATAAGACCAACAACAGGCTGTTGGTTCCATGAAGGCGCACACAGTTCGCCAAAAAGAGAAGCCCGGCGCGATGGCCGGGCTTCTCGTGTTCGATCTGGTCGGGCTCAATTCATCGTCGAAATGACGAACTCGGCGCCGTCCTTGATGCCTGCCCGCGCGCCCGCAGCCGAAGGCGAGGACGCGCAAACAGGAAACCGTCCGGTCAGTTCATCGTCGGGATGACGAATTCCGCTCCGTCCTTGATACCGGACGGCCAGCGCGAGGTGACCGTCTTGGTCTTGGTGTAGAAGCGGAAGGCATCCGGACCGTGCTGGTTGAGGTCGCCGAAGGACGACGCCTTCCAGCCGCCGAAGGTGTAATAGGCGATCGGAACCGGGATCGGCACGTTGACGCCGACCATGCCGACCTGGACACGCGAAGCGAAGTCACGCGCGGCGTCGCCGTCGCGGGTGAAGATGGCGACGCCGTTGCCCATCTCGTGATCGTTGGCGAGCTTGATGGCATCCTCGTAGCGCGGCGCACGCACCACCGAGAGCACCGGCCCGAAGATCTCTTCCTTGTAGATGCGCATGTCGGCCGTCACGTTGTCGAACAGGCAGCCGCCCATGTAATAGCCGTTCTCATAGCCCTGCATCTTGAAGCCGCGGCCGTCGACGACGAGCTTGGCGCCTTCCTTGACGCCGATGTCCACATAGCCCTTGACGCGCTCCAGCGCCTGCGCCGTCACCAGCGGGCCGAAGTCAGCGGAAGAATCCGTCGACGGGCCGACCTTCAGGCTTTCGACGCGCGGCACCAGTTTTTCCATCAGCCGGTTGGCGGTGTCGTTGCCGACGGGGACCGCCACCGAGATCGCCATGCAGCGCTCGCCGGCCGAGCCGTATCCGGCGCCGATGAGGGCATCGACCGTCTGGTCCATGTCTGCGTCGGGCATGATGATCATGTGGTTCTTGGCGCCGCCGAAGCACTGCACGCGCTTGCCCGAGGCGGTGCCGCGCGAATAGATGTAGTGTGCGATCGGTGTCGATCCGACAAAGCCGATGGCCTTGATGTCCGGATCGTCGAGGATGGCGTCGACGACTTCCTTGTCGCCGTTGACGACATTGAGGATGCCTTCCGGCAGGCCGGCCTCGATGAACAGTTCGGCGATGCGCATCGGCACGCCCGGGTCGCGCTCGGAAGGCTTCAGGATGAAGGCGTTGCCGCAGGCGATCGCCGGCGCGATCTTCCACAGCGGGATCATGGCCGGGAAGTTGAACGGCGTGATGCCGGCGACGACGCCGAGCGGCTGGCGCATCGAATAGACGTCGATGCCGGGACCGGCGCCGTCCGTGAACTCGCCCTTCATCATATGCGGGGCACCGATGCAGACCTCGACCACTTCGAGGCCGCGCTGGATGTCGCCCTTGGCGTCGGCGATCGTCTTGCCGTGCTCGCGCGCCAAGATGTCGGCCAGCTCGTCATAGTCGCGGGCGACCAGCTCGAGGAATTTCATCAGCACGCGCACGCGGCGCTGCGGGTTGGTGGCGGCCCATTTCGGCTGCGCCGCCTTGGCGTTCTCGACCGCGGCGCGCAGTTCCGCCTGCGAGGCCAGCGCCACCGTGCCGCGCACGGAGCCGTCCAGCGGCTGCATCACATCCTGCTTGCGTCCGCTGGTGCCGGCGACACGCTTGCCGCCGATGAAATGACCGTATTCGATCATGTTTCTCTCCCTGTCTTGGTGATCCATTTCATTGTCCGCCTTTGCACCGCCGAACGCAACGCGAGGAAGAACGCAACCGTTGTGCGGAAAATAGACAGCGACGACAGAGTGTGCATTAATTGTCGCAAATGGCAGGTGCGCTTGCCAAAGAGGATTTCTCATGAATTGGGATGACGTCCGCATCTTCCTCGCCGTGGCGCGCGCCGGCCAGATCCTTGGCGCGGCCAAGCGCCTGGAGCTCAACCACGCGACCGTCTCGCGCCGCATCGCCGCGCTCGAGGAGGCGCTGAGGACGAAGCTGTTCCGCCGCCTGACCACCGGCAGCGAACTGACGCCGGCCGGCGAGCGCTTCCTCGACATAGCCGAGCGCATGGAGAGCGACATGATCGCCGCGCGCTCGACCATCGCCGGCGAGGGCGACGACGTTTCAGGAACCGTGCGCATCGGCGCGCCGGACGGATTTGGCGTCGCTTTCCTGGCCAAGCGGCTCGGCGAGCTGACCGCGCTGCACCGCGAGCTCACGATCCAGCTGGTGCCGGTGCCGCGCTCCTTCTCCCTGTCGCGCCGCGAGGCCGATATCGCGATAACCGTCGAGCGGCCGACCGAAGGCCGGCTTGTGGCGGGCAAGCTGGTCGACTACACGCTCGGCCTGTTCGCGTCCCGCGCCTACGCCGAGGCCAACGGCCTGCCGGAAGCGCCGGCGGACCTGGCCCGCCATACGCTGATCGGCTATGTGCCGGATCTCATCGTCAGCCCCTCGCTCGATTATGCCGCCGAGTTCAGCCCAGGCTGGCGCACCAGTTTCGCCATCTCCTCGGCCCTCGGCCAGGCCGAGGCGGTGCGCTCCGGCGCCGGCATCGGCATCCTGCACACCTTCATCGCCCGCTCGATGCCGGAACTGGTGCCGGTCGACATCGTCGCGCCGATCCGCCGCGCCTACTGGCTGGTCTATCATGAATCCGTGCGGCCGCTGCGCCGCGTCCAGCTCGTCGCCAACTTCATCACCAAGGCGGTGGAGCGCGAGCGCGGCCTTTTTGTCTAATCCGCGTCGAGCACGAAGGAGTTCACCACTTTTCCCGCTTCGTCCGCCAACGGCGCCCATTTGCGGGCAGCCTCCTCGGCGCTGTCAGCCGTGACCCCACAGTCGACAAAGCCGTAATGCGAGCGGCGCAGTGTAAGCGCAATGCGGGAATGGCCGTAGAAGCTGACACTGTCATCGGCATAGTGGAAATCCATGTCGGCGATCCGCACCGGATAGCCGTCCGGAAAATGCGCCAGCCTGTCCTGGCTGAAGTTGGCCGACTGATAGGCGACGCCGATCAAGGTCTGCCAGTTGCTCATCGACCAATCCTTGTCCATGAACGCGCTGGAATTGGATGGGCTGTCCGGGGCGGTCGGATCGTAGAGATTTTGCGACACCCGGCAGGTGAGGCCTCCTTCGCCGGATTTGATCTTGAGCCGCATCGTATCGCCAAAGGTGGTTTCGCTCGTCCATTCGTCGGGATAGGTCAGCGAAAAGCCATGCTCCTTGTCGTGGACGGTCTTTCCCGCCGCAAGCGCGGCCGCGGCGCAGGCCAGATACGCGGCCGCCGCCGCCAAAAGAAAAAGACGCATCCCGAAGTCCCTCGCTGCGGCCGATCCTATCACAGGCAGTTGGTCGTTGCCGCCTTGCCTCCGCCACAAATTCAGCCACTGTGGCACCAGCGCGCCCGGCCATGCCATGACGGGGCGCCAGAGCAATTCTAGGAATTGCGTCAGAACAAGGAGATAGAGCAGTTCGCCGTTTCCGTGAAACGGTGAAACGCTCTGGGGGACAATATTCGGAACGCCGGCGGAGAAATGCGAGCCGTTCTTGCCATTCTGCCGCTGCTCTTGCTGTCGGGCTGCGCCAATCCCTGGACGAAGGTTCCGGAAGCGCGGCTGCCGAAGCCGGTCCGCTATGCCATGTCGCGGCCATCGCCTTTCGTCATCGGCAATTATTGCGGCCCGGGCACCCGCACAGGCGACCTGTCGGCCAAGCCGGTCGACCGTCTCGATTCCGCCTGCCGGGTCCACGATGCCTGCTATATCGCCCGGCACAATCATTGCGACTGCGACGCCGCGCTGGTCGCCGCCGCGCGCAAGATTCGTGACGATAGGACGGCGCCGCGCAAGATGCGCGGCGAAGCCGAATTGTTGCTTGCCACCTTTGCGTTTCCCGTCTGCAGGGTCTTTCCGCAAGGCTTCCTGCCGCCGCGCGACCCCGCCCAGCTCAAAGCCCTGAACGGGGCAACGGGATGAGCGTTGGATCGGCCGTCGCCAAGGCGTTGCTTGGACTGGCGCTGGCGGCGCTTGCCGGTTGCGCCGGCATGCCCGGACACTCGGCCTGCGCCTTCTTTCCGCGCGACGGCGCCTGCGGCCGCCTGCCCGTCTCCGCGGACAGCAGCGGCACCGAGATAGCCACGGCGCGCTATTTCGCCGGCGACGGCGACAGCGCCTATGACAGGCAGTTTCAGGCCCTGCTCGCCCAGAGCCGCCTGGATGCGCTCGACCGCGCCAACGGCACCGGCCGCTTCGGCCGAGACTGGCGCGATGTCCAGAACAGCGGCTTCCATGCGACCTACCCGGCGCTGCAGCGGCTGGCCAAGCCGCTGGACGACACCGAGCTGGCGCCGGCCAGCGGCAAGCCGGGCGAAGGCCATTTCACCGGACGCTGGCGCATGTCGCGGCAGACCCTCTATCTTGATGCCGCCGCGCGGCCTTCGGCGCCCAAGACCTTCAGCTTCTCCGGCCTGCAGGCGCGCTCGGTCGAGATCGTGCTGCGCCAGGCCGGGCAGCAGCCCGTCGACATCAGCGGCACCTGCGACGGCCCGCTCGCGATCCGCGCATCGGGCCGCTCCACCACCGTCGCCGCGGCCTCGTCATTCCATCTGAGCCTGCCGGTCGCCGAAACCTCCGTCAGCCTGTTTCCGGACCAGGCGCTGACCCGCTGCGATCTGCGCGTCGGCTCTTCCCTGGCGCCGGCCGGCGCGCCGCTGACCTTGCTGCGCGAGGAGAGCGCCGATCCCTGGATCACGGCGCTCGACAGCCGCTACGACCGCTGCCCGGTGCCCGATCCGGCGGGGATGGAGGAGCTCGACCGCGTCTTTTATGCCAGCCGCTGGCTGTCGCAGACCTGTGCGCTGCCGCTGCCGCCGCCGACCCTGCTGCGCAAGTCGCGCGACGGCTTCAACGCCAAGGTCGAGGCCCTGCTCGGCAGGACGCTGCCGGACAGCGCCATCGACAGAGCGGACCCCGAAATGCCGCTGGATTTCTCCAACGCCCCGAAGCTCAGGCTGATCTATCTGTCGTCGCTGGAGTTCAAGGCGGATTTCTCGGGCCGCATCATGGAGCGGCTGATCCGCCATCACGCCGCGCTTGGCGCCAAGGTGCGCATCCTGGTGACCGACGTGCTGGAACGGGAGAAGGACGACGCCATGCTGCACCGGCTGGCATCCGAATTCCCAAATGTCGAATTGCAGGAGTATCGCTGGCAGGCCGATCGCGGCGCGCCCTTTGACGAGCAGATCTCGCAGCTTCACAAGACCCATCACATCAAGATGCTGGCGACATTGGCCGAGGAGCCCGGACGCTCGCGCATCATCATCGGCGGCCGCAACATCCATGACGGCTTTCTGTTCCACCAACCGGTCGACCTGACCCGTTATCCGGACCTCGAGCAGTACGGCAAGACCGACGGCTTCTCGCTGAACTACTATTCCAACTGGAGTGACTTCGACATCGAGATCGCCGACCAGGCGACCGTCGAGACGCTGGCCGCGCATCTGTCGACGATCTGGCTGCGCGACGCCGACACCAATCTGTCGCGGCCATTTTCCATTCCGGCGCGGTCGGGCGGCCGCCCGCCGAGGGGCGTGGCGCGGCATTTCATTTCCGTGCCCTATGAGGACGGGCACGCGCTGGAGGCCTATTTCGTCGAGCTGATCGACACCGCCGAGCACCGCATCGAGATCGTCAATCCCTACCTCAATCTGACGCCGGATATCGCCCGGGCTTTCGACCGGGCTCTGGCCAGGGGTGTGAAGATCGATATCGTCGGCCGCATCGACCTCAAGGGCGATATCGGCGGCCGGTTCCTCACCGCGCTCAACAAGCTGTTCGTCGAGAAATACGGCGACCGCATCAACATCCGCGAGTTCAAGGCGCCGGACGTCGTGCTGCATTCCAAGATCATGATGATCGACGAAAGGCTGGTCGCCATCTCCTCGGTCAATCTCAACAACCGCAGCTTCTTCCATGACTCGGAGAACGGCATGGTCGTGCTCGATCCGGCCTTCTATGCCAGGATGAAGCCGATTTACCAGGACTACGTCGCTCATTCACGGCCGGTCGCCGCCAACGTCAACATCGGCTGGGCCTACCGGCTGCTGTTCAGCGACACCTGGGTCCGTGAGGCGTTTTGAAGCGAGCGCCGCCCCACGGCATCTCTAGATCGGCCTGAGATACCGCTCCGGGCTGAGGTCGCGCGCGTTGATCTCCGGCACCCGGTTGGACATGATGTCGGCCAGCACCTTGGCCGAGCCGCAGGCCATGGTCCAGCCGAGCGTGCCATGGCCGGTGTTGAGATAGAGGTTGGCGACCTCGCTCAGTCCGATCAAGGGCGGTCCGTCCGGCGTCATCGGCCGCAAGCCGCACCAGAAGCTCGCCGCCTTGAGGTCGCCGCTGCCGGGGAAGAGGTCGCCGACCGAATGTTCCAGCGTGCGGCGGCGCGATTCATGCAGGCGAAGATCATAGCCTGAAATCTCCGCCGTGCCGCCGACACGAATGCGGTCGCCAAGCCGCGTGATCGCCACCTTGTAGGTCTCGTCCATGACGGTCGACACCGGCGCCGCGTCGGCATTGCCGATCGGCACGGTGATCGAATAGCCCTTCACCGGATAGACTGGAATGGGCCGCCCCAGCTCGCGCATGAAATGCGCCGAATAGCTGCCCATCGCCATCACGAAAGCGTCCGCGGATTTCCATCCGCTGTCCGTGAGGATGTTGGTGAAGCGGTTGCGGTTCCTGACGACGCGCCGGATGGTCGAGCCGTATTCGAAGGTCACGCCGCGCGCCACGCAGAGCGCGGCGAGCTTGTCGGTGAACATCTTGCAGTCGCCGGTCTCGTCGCCGGGAAGCCTGAGGCCGCCGACGAATTTTTCACGCACCGCCGCAAGGGCCGGCTCGGCGGCGACACAGCCGTCGCGGTCGAGGATCTCGTAAGGCACGCCGTACTTCTTCAGCACCTCGACATCGCCGCCGGTGCCGTCGAGCTGCTTCTGCTTGCGGAAGAGCTGCAGCGTGCCCTTGGTCCGTTCGTCGTAAGTGATGCCGGTCGCCTCGCGCAGCGCCTTCAGCGTGTCGCGGCTGTATTCGGCAAGCGGCACCATGCGCGACTTGTTGAGCGCGTAGCGCTCGGCCGTGCAGTTGCGCAGCATCTTGATGAGCCACGTCCACATATTCGGGTCGAAGGCCGGCCGCACGACCAGCGGGCCGTATTTCATCAGCAGCCATTTGACGGCTTTGATCGGAACGCCGGGCCCGGCCCAGGGCGAGGCATAGCCCGGCGATACCTCTCCGGCGTTGGCGAAGCTGGTTTCGAGCGCCGGCCCCGGCTGGCGATCATAGACGGTCACTTCATGACCGGCCTCCGCGAGGAAGTAGGCGGTGGTGACACCGATCACGCCGCCGCCCAGCACGATGACTTTCATTCTATGCTCCCTCAAAGGCCGATCATGCCGCGGAAGGGCCCGGATCGTCCCCTTCTGTCTGCCGGATTTTGCCGCGCCCGCCAAGGGGCCAGTCACCGGCAGGTGCGCTGTGGACCAGCTTGAGGACGTGGCGAGGCCGCTCGGCGGCGCGATCCCGCGCCGCGCGCCGCGCGGCCTCCGGCTGATAGGCCACGTCCTCGAGAAGGATCGGTTCGGCAGCGCCGTCGGGCCGCTCGGCCAGCGCCGATTGGCCCGCCGTCATGCCAAGCAGGCAAAGGCCGCGCCACGTGGCGACCGGGAGGCTGGAGCCGACCGGAGCGGATGCTTCGGCCTGCACCAGCGTCCGAGTCTGCGACGAACCGCCGCCGGCGCGGAAAATCACCCGGCTGTTGAGCGTGGCAAGGTCGGGCTCGACGGCCCCGGTCGCAATGACGCGGCTTTCGGCGAGCTTGCGTTCGAGCGTCGGCGCCATCGGATCGGCAAATGCGCGACGGCGCATCAGCATCGCCTCGATCACCGCGAAGTCTTTCGCGGTCAGGCGGTAGACGGTCCTGGTCATGGCATCCTCCGCGCCTGTTCGACGGCGTCGATCGTCGCCCAAAGGACCCGGCTGTCGCGGCTCCGCCACGAAACCGTGCGTCCGGCACGCGCGCCGATCAGCGCCGTTCCAAGCGGCGTCAGCACCGATATGCGTTTTTCGGCGATGTCGGCTTCCGCCGGATAGACCAGCGTCACCGTCTGACTACTTCCCTCAGGATCCTGAAGCGTCACCGTCGAGCCCATCCGCACGACGTCGGCGGGCATTGCCGCCTCGCTGGCGACCCTGGCGCGGTCCATCTCGGCAAGCAGGTCCTCGGCCACATCGGGCGCGCGGTCGAGAAAGGCCCTGGCGAGACTGCTCAGCCGGCCGCGATCGGCGGCGCTGACAAGAATGGTGGAACGCGATTGCGTTGCTGTGGGCATGGCATACCTCATGTGCCGGCGCATCGGCGAAGCGACGCGCGCAAGCCGCCACGTCGAAGGCGGCGAACAAAGCCGGGCCGCAAAGGCCGCCGGCTCGATGAAAATGTCTGGAATTCAAACGCCCCGGTTCACGCGGCCGCCGGCATTGGCGGCCACGCCGGGGCTACGCTCCCGCGATGGGGCAAACCCTGAAGCAGGTCTTGGTATAACCGAGGTTGCTCATGCCCCGAACCTTGCCGAGAAGCATCGGCTTGTCAAGCAACGCGCTGGTCTCAGGATCCTATGTAGCGGCGATGAAAGCGCGCACCCAGGCTGGTCAGTATCTCATAGCCGATGGTGCCGGCGTGGCCGGCCGCGTCGTCGACGCTTTGCGACGGACCGATGAGCTCGACGAGGTCGCCTTCGCCGAGCCGGCCGGCCGGAAGCGCCGAGATGTCGAGGATGATCGAGTCCATCGACACGCGCCCGACAAAGGGCAAGCGCACGCCCCCGAACCAGGCGGCCGAGGCGGCGCGCCGGTGCCAGCCGTCGCCATAGCCCAGCGAAATGGTCGCGAGGTCGAGCGGCCCGTCCGCATGGCGGGTGTGGCCATAGCCGATGCCGGCGCCGGCGCCAACCTGCCGCGTCTGCGCCACCTTGGCTCGCAGCCCTATGACCGGCACCATCGGATTGGGTTCGCGGGGCGTCGGGTTGACGCCATAGAGTGCTGCTCCCGGACGGGCGAGGTCGTAATGGTAGGCCGGCCCGAGAAAGATACCGGACGAGTTGGCCAAGGAGGCCGGCGCCGCGGGCAGCATCTTGCGCAGCCGGTCGAATTCGCGCCGCTGCGTCTCGTTCGCCGCCTGTTGCGGCTCGTCGGCGCGGGCGAGATGGCTCATCACGAAACGAATGTCGATGCCGTCGAAGGCGCCGGCCTCCCCCGCGACCGCCTCGACCTCCGCCGGCGCCATGCCGAGCCGGGCCATGCCGCTGTCGACCTGGATGGCGGCGGGCAGACTCCGGCCCAAGCGTCGCGCCGTCTCGCGCCAGGCCTTCAGCTGCCTGGCGCTGTTGATAACCGGGCAAAGCCCGGCCGCCGCGGCTTCCGGTTCCGAACCCGGCGGCAGTCCGTTCAGCACGAAGATGTCGGGCCCCGGGCCTACCGCCTCGCGCAGCGCGATGCCCTCGCCGGTCAGCGCGACAAAGAAGATGTCGCAGCCCTCTTTCGCCAAGGCCGAGGCCACGTGCGCGGCGCCAAGCCCGTAGCCGTCGGCCTTGAGCACGCCGGCGCAGCGGACGCCATTCAGCCGCGCCTTCAGCCGGCGGTAGTTTTCCCGGATGGCCCCGAGGTCGATCGTCAGGATCGCCCCGGCGGCCGCCTCGCTTACCGGCTGGCCGCCGGTCGCGTCGTGTCTCGTCAAAGCGTGGCTGGCGTCGTCATCCATGGCGACTCCCCGTCATTTACATCGACAATCAATAGAGTTCTGACATTGATGCAGCAACTGCTCTGAGGCTGTCGAGATTCAGGTCAGGCCGAGCCGGAGTCGAAGACGGGCGCGAAGCGACCAAACTGGGTGGCTTCCGAGAACCGGCCTACGCCGGCCGTAGCCTTCACAGAGCGGAGACACTTATGAGGGCTTCGGCCGGCGAAGGCCGGAGCGGAGCGTACTTGAGTACATTAACACCGGAAGCGCAGGAAGCCGCCATTTGCAGGCCGGCCTCACCTGAATATCGAGAGCCTCAGGGAGCCAGGTGCTGGAATGCAGCCACCACCTGTTCGTAGACTTGGCGCTTGAACGGTACGATCAGTGCGGGCAGCTCGCGCATCGGCCGCCAGGCCCATTCGTCGAATTCGGCCGTGTGGCCGCCGGGCGGCGGATTGATCTCGATCTCGCTTTCGTCGCCCTCGAAGCGATAGGCGAACCATTTCTGCGTCTGGCCGCGATAGCGGCCCTTGAAGGCGACGCCGACCAGATGCGGAGGCAGATCGTAATTGATCCAATGCGGCGCCTCGGCAAGCAGCGACACCCTGCGCATGCCGGTTTCCTCATAGAGCTCGCGGCCGGCGGCCTCGATCGGCTCTTCGCCCTTGTCGATGCCGCCTTGCGGCATCTGCCAGAGCTGCGTCGTGCCGGAGAACTCGCTGTCCGGCTCGGGTATGCGGTGCCCGACCCAGACCAGGCCCGCCTTGTTGAGGACCATCAGCCCGACGCAGGGACGGTAAGGCAGCGTTTCGGGATCGATCTTTTTGGTCATAGGTCAGCGTTCCAGCCGTCTTGAAGGTTGACTGCGGCGAGGCGGGCTAGCGTTAGCCTTTTTGCGGATCGATGGCCACCGCCGAGATCGGCACGATCTCGATGCCGCGCTTCTTCGCCTCGGCAATCCAGGACGTCACCGTGTCGACGGTGATGTCGAAGGCCGAGCCGATGCCAACCGCTGAGCCCTTGGCCCGCGCCGTGGCTTCGAGGCCGTCCAGCTTCTTGAGGATCTCGCCGCGATCCTGCACGGCATCGATCGCCATGTCGCCGGCGACGAACGGCACGCCGTCCTTCAGCGCGAGGTCGGAAGCGACGCTCCGCGCGGACGACCCATCGTCGATATAGGCGAGCCCCCGCTTGCCGAGCTCGGCCATGAACGGTTCCATCGCCGCGGCGTCGGCCGAGAAGCGCGCGCCCATATAGTTCATGACGCCGGTATAGTTGGTCGTGCGGGACAGCGCCCAGCGCAGGCTCTTGAGGTTCTCGTCCGGGCTGGCCGACACCGTCAGCGTGTTGCGGCCAGGATTGACGTTCGGATAATCGAACGGCTCGAGCGGCACCTGCATGACGATCTCGTGCCCGCTCTGCCTTGCCGCCTGCATCCAGCGGCCGATGCTGTTGCCTTGCGGGGCAAAGGCCAGCGTCACTTCGGCTGGCAGCTTGGCGATCGCGGCTTGCGTGCCGGTCTGCGAGACGGCGAGCCCGCCGATGACGATCGCCACCCGCGCCCCGCGCGCGCCCGACCAAGGCCGCGCATAGACGTCGAAGGGCCGCCTGCCGTCGGCGGAGCGGATCGGCAGCGGACCGGTGTCGCTGGCCTCGATCAGCGCCCTGTCCGGGATATGAGCGACCTTCAGGTTCTGGCCGAGCGTCGAGGGATCGCGGATCACGATCGCCGTCTTCGGCGGCCCGTCGCCTTCCTCGGTCTGGACATGGATGATCTGCGGGCCGCCGCTCTTCATCGGCGTTCCGGCCTGCGGCGCGGCCGCCGGGGCCGGCGCTGGCGTCGGCGCGGGTGGAACGGGGGCAACAGTGACCTTCGGCGTCGAAACCGCAACTTCCTGCGGTTTGCGGAACGGCTTTTCGCGCAACGCGATCGCGCCGGAAACGCCGATCACGCCAAGCACGGCGACCGCCGCGGCAAGCGCGCCGCCACTGATTCTCCGCGAGGCAGGCTGCTTGGGCCGGAGCTTCTGTCCAAGCGGGCGTTCGATGTCCTTGCCGATGTCAGCCAAGTTGTGTTCCCAGCACGCCGCCTGAAGTGAATGTCACGTCCTACGTGAGATCCTGCGTAAACGTCGCAATCGTCGGCGCTATACCCCAGACGCGTGGCGCCCCAGCCTCGGGTCCCGAATCAAACTGCCGGAACCTCGCGGTCCCGGCAGCATTGCATTGCTTCGTTCAGCCGGCCAGAGCTTTGCCCCGGCCGCGCCGGCCCTTACTGGTTGAGCACGGCCTTGTCCGGATTCGGCGGGAAGGCCGGATCAGTCTTTTGGCCGCGCAGGAGCTGCTCGGCATAGATCAGCTGCAGGTCGTCCTTCGGATCCGGCGGCACATAGGCGGCCGAGCCCGAACCGCTGGCGCTCTCGTCGGCGCCCTTGATGTGGCCCTTGAGATCGGATTCGCCGCGCGTCAGGTCGCGGCCCTGCAGATCCGGCGGCAGCGGCTGGTCGACCTTGATGTCGGGCGTGATGCCCTTGCCCTGGATCGACTTGCCCGACGGCGTGTAATAGAGCGCCGTGGTGAGCCTGAGCGCGCCATTCTCGCCGAGCGGGATGATGGTCTGCACCGAGCCCTTGCCGAAGGACTGCGTGCCGACCACCGTGACGCGGCGCAGGTCCTGCAGCGCGCCGGCGACGATTTCCGAGGCGCTCGCCGAGCCGCCATTGACCAGCACGATCATCGGCTTGCCGTTGATGTCGTCGACCTGCTTCGGCTTGGCGTCGAAGCGGGTGACGTCCTTCGGGTCGCGGCCGCGCGTCGAGACGATCTCGCCGCGCTTGAGGAACGCGTCCGACACGCTCACCGCCTGGTCGAGCAGGCCGCCCGGATTGAGGCGAAGGTCGAGCACATAGCCCTTCAGCTTGTCGTCAGGCACCTGCTTCTTGATGTTCTCGATCGCGTTCTCGAGATCGTCATAGGTCTTTTCCGTGAAGGAGGTGATCTTCATGTAGCCGATGTCGTTCTCGACCCGGTACTTGACCGCCTTGACTTTGATGATGTCGCGCACCACCGTCAGCTCGATCGGCTTGTCGGCGCCCTGGCGCAGGATGGTCAGCTTGATCGGCGTGTTGACCGGCCCGCGCATCTTCTCGACAGCGTCGTTGAGGGTGAGGCCGCGAACCTCCTCGCCGTCGATCTTGGCGATGTAGTCGCCGGCGAGCACGCCCGCCTTGGCGGCCGGCGTGTCGTCGATCGGCGTGATCACCTTGACCAGGTCGTTCTCCATGGTGACCTCGATGCCGAGGCCGCCGAACTCGCCCTTGGTCTGCACGCGCATGTCCTGCGCCTGCTCGGCATTCAT
>RXJA01000455.1 GCA_003963455.1 Hyphomicrobiales bacterium | reverse complement strand
GGGGTTTGTCTTCTACACGAATTTCGAGAGCGCCAAGGGCCGCGAGATTCTTGGCAGCATGAAGGCGGCGATGTGCTTCCATTGGAAATCGCTGCGCCGGCAGGTGCGCGTGCGCGGGCCGGTGGAAATCGTCAGCGACGCCGAGGCCGACGCCTATTATGCGACGCGGCCACGCGGCAGCCGCATCGGCGCCTGGGCCTCGAAACAGTCGCGGCCGCTGGAGAGCCGCTTCGCGCTGGAGAAAGCGGTGGCCGAATACACGGCACGCTACGCCATCGGCGAGATTCCGCGGCCAAAGCACTGGTCGGGCTTCCGCATCGTGCCGCGGACGATCGAGTTCTGGCACGACCGGCCGTTCCGGCTGCATGACCGCGTCGTCTTTTCGCGCAACGCCAAAGGCGGCTGGGACAAGGAGCGGCTTTATCCCTGAGGCGGGGGCGGGCGACGCGTTCAGCCCTTCTTGCGGGTCATGAAGGCAGTAAGCGCGGCGCGCGCCTCATCGGAGGTCAGGCGCTCGCGGAAATGCTCGGCTTCTGCCTTGATGCGGGCGACGAGTTCCTCGCGCGGCTCGCGCATCAGGTCGCGGGCAATCTTCAACGCTTGCGGCGGCTTGGCGGCAATCTGGCTGGCCGCGGCCAGCACCGCGCCTTCGAGGGCATCTTCCGCGACGACGTCGTAGATCAGCCCGGCGGCCTTGGCGCGCTCGGCTGAAAAGCCCTCGCCGAGGCCGAGCAACGCGAAAGCGCCCTGGCGGCCCAGGATTTGCGACGCGATCAGGCTGGAGCCGGCCTCCGGCACCAGGCCGAGATCGACGAAGGGCGTGCGGAACAGCGTGCGCGGCGTGGCGAAGGTCAGGTCGCAATGCAGGTTGAGCGTGGTGCCGATGCCGACGGCGATGCCGTCGACGCCCGACACCATCGGCTTTTGCGACCGCGCCAGCGCCATCAGGAAATCCCAGACCTCATTGCCGCCCTCGCCGCAGGTGGCGATGACCAGGAAGTCAGCGAGGTCGTTGCCGGCGGAGAAGGCCCCGGGAACGCCGAGGAAGACGTGCGCGCGGACCGACGGATCGGCATCGCCTTCGCCAAGAGCAGCCGACATCCTGGCGTACATGGCGCGCGTCAGCGCGTTCTTCTTGTCTGGGCGGTTGATGCGGATGATCTGCACGGCGCCCTGGCGCTCGACGAGGATATGGTCGGTCACGGCTGGTCCTTTGAACGTCAGAGGGCTTATGCGGAGATCAGGGCCTTGCCGGCGGCGGCGAGGCTCTCGGCGCCGTTGATGACGCGCTCCTTCAAGGCGCGCGTCTCTCCGAGCAGGTTTTCGGCAAAGAAGCGGCAAAGCGCGATACGGCCACGATCGGCGAGCCCGCCCTGCGCCAGATATGCGCCGCCGGCGGCAAGCGAGATCAGGCGCAGATAGGGCGTGGCGCCAGCCATGGCGGCATCGGCCTTGCCGTCGGCCGTCAGCTTCTGCAGGAAGCGCGTCGCCTCCTCGAGATCGGCAAGCGCGCGATCCAGATTGTCGGCGGTGCGTCCGAAGCCGTCGATGTTGGAGATACGCACCGCATCGGCCACCGCTTTCAATTCGACGATGTAGCGATGCACGTGCTCGCCGCCGCCGAGCGGCAGTTTTCGCGAGACGAGGTCGATCGCCTGGATGCCATTGGTGCCTTCATAGATCGGCGCAATGCGGGCGTCGCGATAAAGGGCGGCGGCGCCCGTCTCCTCGATGAAGCCCATGCCGCCATGCACCTGAACGCCAAGCGAGGCGACCTCGACGCCGACATCGGTCGAAAAGGCCTTCGCAAGCGGCGTCAGCAGATTGGCGCGGTCGCGCCAGTTGGCGGCCGCCTCGCCCTCGCCCACACGGGCGCGGTCGAGCGCATGCGCGCAGGAATAGCTGATGGAACGCGCGACCTGGGTCAGCGCGCGCATGGTCAACAGATTGCGCTGCACGTCCGGGTGATGGACGATCGGCGCCATGCCGGGGCCCGAATAGTCCGAGGCCTTGCCCTGGCGGCGCTCGTTGGCATAGGCGATCGCCTTCTGGGTGGCGGTCTCAGCCACCGCGACACCCTGCATGCCGACGGCAAGACGGGCGTTGTTCATCATCGTGAACATGCAGGCGAGCCCCTTGTTCTCCTCGCCGATCAGCCAGCCGATGGCGCCCGGCTCGGCACCCTGGAAACCGTCGCCATAGATCATGGTGCAGGTCGGCGAGGCATGGATGCCGAGCTTGTGCTCGAGGCCGGAACAGAAGACGTCGTTGCGGGCGCCAAGCGAACCGTCGTCATTGACGAAGAACTTCGGCACCAAAAACAGCGAGATGCCGCGCGTGCCGGCCGGCGCGTCGGGCAATCGCGCCAGCACCAGATGGACGATGTTGTCGGTGAAATCATGCTCGCCATAGGTGATGAAGATCTTCTGGCCGAAGATGCGGTAGGTGCCGTCGCCCGCCGGCTCGGCGCGGCTGCGCAGCGCCGCGAGGTCCGATCCCGCCTGCGGCTCGGTTAGGTTCATCGTGCCCATCCACTCGCCGGAGACGAGCTTTGCGAGGTATTTGGCCTTGAGTTCCTCCGAGGCGTGTTTGTCGAGCGCCTCGACCGCGCCCATGGTCAGCGTCGGGCCGATGCCGAAGGCCATGGCGGCTGAGTTCCACATTTCGAGCGCGGCGACGCCGAGCATGGTCGGCAGGCCCTGGCCGCCGAACTCCTCCGGTCCCGACAGCGCGTTCCAGCCGCCCTCGATCCAGCGCCGATAGAGTTCCTTCCAACCCGGCGGCGTTGTGACGGCCGCATCCTTCAGCACCGCGCCATGCTCGTCGCCGATCTTGTAAAGGGGAGCAACCTCCTCGCTGGCGAAACGGCCCGCTTCGGCAAGGATGGCATCGACGAGGTCCTCACCGAGATCGCCGAAAATACCGGCATCCAGCGCCGGCTTCAGGCCGGCCACCTGCTTCAGCGTGAAGGCGATATCCTCGACCGGTGCGCGATACATGCTGTCTATTCCTCCGCCGTCGATTCGGCCGTTCGGTCATAGGACCTCAGCCGAGGCAAAACCATCCGCCTTTGGTCTCCCTGTCACCTTCTTTTTACGTAAACGTCAAATTTTGTCACGCGGATTTTGCGTTCTTGTCCGCAGGCATTAGATTAAGCGAAGACCGGCATTTCGCCGGCACAGACCGGACAGACCCATGCTTGCCAGACCTGACGCCTATCGCTGCATCGAATGCGGGCTGCCCTATCGGGCCACCGGCTTCCACTACTATCACGGCATGATCGAGGAAGGCCCAGCCTATTGGACCGATCGCGGCATAATGTGCTCGCCGCAATGCTCGCTCGCGCACCACAAGAAGCGCGCCGCCGAAGGCACGCTGCCGCAGGAGCCGGCGCCAGACCCGTTCGAGGTTCCGTCGCTGTTTCGGCGTTGATGTAGGAGACATGATGTCAAAGCGACCGACCCACACCGCCGGCCTCAAAGCTACGCAGCATGCCCTTCAAGAAGCCGCGATTATCTTGCTGTCTGCCGAGGATCAACTCGCCTTGGTGAAAGCGATTGGCAACCCGCCGGAACCAAATGAGGCTCTACGCAGGGCCGCGGACGCCCACAAACGGCTTGTCGTGAAATCTCGGCCATAGCCCTTTAGACCTCGAAGCACTTCCTTAACCATAGCGGTTCAGGATCGTTCCCTGGTCAGTGGGGACACCCTGATTGAAAAAGCCGGCGCGCCCTCTTCGCCGCCTGGCGCTGATTGCTGCGGCGGTTGCGCTGGGTACGGCGGCAAAGGCCTCGGATTTCTCCGAGCCGTGGAAGAATGCCGAGCGCCCGCTGGTGATCGACGCCTATGAGTACAATTCGATCGACTGGCAGCAGCTCGTCACCGACAAGCGCGTCGCCGGCTTCATCAACAAGGCGTCCGACGGGCTGCCGCCGCCTTACTTCTGCCTCGGTGCCGAGGCCGACGTCAAACTCTGCAAGGCGCAGTGGAAGCGCTATGCGGTGACGCGCGAGTTGTTCCAGACACGCAAGGTCGTGGCCAAGGCGCTTGGGCTCAAATGGGGCGCCTATCACCTCGCGCGGCCCGGCAACCCGGTCGAGCAGGCGAACAATTTCATCGATTTCGCGGAACCGGCGCCCGATGAGCTGATTGCCCTCGACATCGAAGGCATCGATCCGACGCAATGGATGTCGCTGGAAGACGCCGAGGAATTCGTGCGCCAGGTGCACCGCCGGCTCGGCCGCTTCCCGGTGCTCTATGTCAACGGCAGGACCGCCCAGTACATAGCCGACAACCGTTACCAGTACCGCCTGCTGTCGCGGCTGCCGCTCTGGTATGCGCGCTACAAGCCGGACATCGACGTGCATTTCCCGATGGGCAACTGGCAGGGCTACGCGCTGTGGCAATTCTCGGCGCAGGCCAATTGCGGCCGTTTCACCTGTCCCTATCGCGTGCCGGGCACGCCCAACGACATCGACGTCAGCGTCGCGCCGATGAGCGCCGACGAACTGCGCCAGCAATGGGCCTTTGGCGGCCTGCTCGACGTGCCGTCCGACTATCTCGCCTCGATCCCGGTGCCGGTTCCGCGCGAAACTGCCCTCGCCGGCAAGGTGACCATCACCTATGCCGACGTGGCGACGCCGCCGACCGTCGAGGAAATGGTCGCCGTGCTTGGCGCGCGCTGGGAGAAATTCCGCGACGGCTTCCGCTTGCCGGTGGTGAAGACGGTGCCGCGACGCCCCGGCTTCGGCATCGTGCAATATGTCGCCTGGAAGCGGTCGGGACAGCGCACGCCCGAGCAGATCGACGCGGCCTTCGCCGCCGCCGATCCCGTCAGCACCGCCTCCACGGCGCTCGACAGCGCCAAACGCTGATTTTCCGGCCTCATCCTGCCGATATCAGCCACCCGCCTTCTCGCGTTCGACGGCGCGCCAGCCGATGTCGTGGCGGAAGAAGCCTTGTGGCCAGTCGATGTGATCGATCGCCGCGTAAGCCTTTGCCTGCGCCTCGCCGACGGTCCTGCCGAGCGCGGTGACGTTGAGCACGCGCCCGCCATTGGCGACCAGCGCACCGCCATTGATCGCGGTGCCGGCGTGGAATACCTGGACGCCCTCGCCTTCCACCTCGCCGAGGCCGCGGATGACGGAGCCTTTTTCCGGCGTGCCCGGATAGCCCCTCGCCGCCATCACCACCGTCAACGCCGTCTCGTCGCTCCAGCGGATGGACAGATGCGCGAGCTGGCCGTCGACCGCGGCGTTGAGCAGGACGAGCACATCGTCCTTCAGCCGCATCATCAGCACCTGGCATTCGGGATCGCCGAAGCGGGTGTTGTATTCGATGAGTTTCGGGCCGCTCTCGGTGATCATCAGGCCGGCGAAGAGGATGCCGGCGAAGGGCGCGCCGATATTGGCCATGCCGCGCATGGTCGGCTCGATGATCTCGCGCATGGTGCGCTCGGTCATTTCAGGCGTCATCACAGGCGCCGGCGAATAGGCGCCCATGCCGCCGGTGTTCGGCCCGGTATCACCGTCGCCGACACGCTTGTGGTCCTGCGCGGTGCCGAAGGGCAGCGCGGTGGCGCCGTCACACAGGCAGAAGAAGCTCGCCTCCTCGCCGGTCAGATATTCCTCGACCACCACCTCGGCGCCGGCCGCGCCGAAAGCGCCGTCGAAGCAGGCTTCGAGCGCGGCGTTCGCCTCGGCAGAAGTCATCGCGATGGTGACGCCCTTGCCGGCGGCAAGCCCGTCGGCCTTGATGACGATCGGCGCGCCTGTCTTCTCGACATAGGCTTTCGCCGAGGCGAGATCGCCGAAACGGCCATAGGCGGCGGTCGGGATGTTGAATTTGGCGCAGAGGTCCTTGGTGAAGCCCTTCGAGCCCTCGAGCCTTGCCGCTGCCTTGGACGGACCGAAGACACGGATGCCGGCCGCGCGCAAATCATCGGCGATGCCGGCGACCAGCGGCCCTTCCGGACCGACCACGACGAGGTCGATCTTTTTCTCCAGGCAGAAGGCGGCGACGGCGGCATGGTCGGCGACGTCCAGCTTGACCAACTCGGCGACACGGCCGATGCCAGGATTGCCGGGCGAGGCGTAGAGCTTCGTCAGCAGCGGCGAGGCGGACATCTTCCAGGCGAGCGCATGTTCGCGGCCACCCGAGCCGAGAAGAAGAACATTCATGGCCACCTCTTGCTGCCGATCGTCCTCGTCGAGAGAACCCGCTATTGGTCCGCGGGCGGCGGGTCAAGGCGTCTTGGCATTTTGGCGGCAATTGCGCACGGGAACATGGGCTTCATCAAGATGTGATGGCGAGCCCCGCCCGCGGCCAGGCCGGAAAAGCTCTGCTCAGCTAAAAACGCCGAAAATCTTGGTTGAAGCCGCCGCAACGTCGTCATTCTATGGCGGAGCAAGGAGCGAAGCGACGCGGCGCAGACCATAGAATCCATGCCGTGACCTGGAAGCGCGCCGCCGCGGTGCAGAATTCTGCTCCGGTGCACTCCTTGGCGAAGGTAACGGCATGGATTCTAGGGTCTCCGCGACGGAGCTTCGCTCCTGCTTCGCCCTAGAATGACGACGGGGTGGGCGTTTCGGCCAATCTCCAAGGCATGCCGCCTGCCAACGCAAACAGAGCCGACCGATCAAAACCCCTTTGCAGCGCCACTAGCTCTGGTAGACGACCGGAAACCAGTCCTCGCGCAGTTTCTGGCCGGGCTTCATGCCGTGGCCGGGATAGGGCGGCGAGGTGCGGCCGGGGCGCTCGACATAATGCGCGTCGTCTCCGACCCAGCGCAGCGACAGCGCCCGGCGCCGCGCCGAAGTCATGTTGCCGCGCGCGCCATGCGCCGTGCGGAAGTCGAACAGGATCGCATCGCCCGGCTCCATCTCCCATTCGAGCACCTTCATCGACGGGTCGTTGTCGGGATCCGGCACCGGCCTGTAGTCGCCCTCGCCGGCATAGAAGTTGGCGTCGTTCAGCCAGCGCACCGGCAGCACCATCTTTTCCCATTTGTGCGAGCCGGCAATCAGCCTCAGCGTCGCCTCCTTCACCGGATCGATCGGGATCCAGAAGCTGACCGTCTGGCTGCCGTCGACGAAGTAGTAGGGGATGTCCTGGTGCCACGGCGTCGGCTTCTGCGTGCCGGGCTCCTTGACCAGGACATGGTCGTGGAAGAACTGGGCGCTGCGCGACTGCATGACCGCGGCGGCGAGCTCGGCGGCCGGCGATTCGCGCACGATCCTGACGAATTCCGGGATGCGCTCCCAGTTGCAGTAATCGTCAAAGAAGCTGCCCTTGCCGCCGGCGATGTCGGAGGCCGTGGCGCTGCGGTTTTCAATGTTGCGCTCGATGCCGTCGGCGATGACGCCGACCCAGTCCTTGAAGACGCCGCGGATGCAGACGGCGCCGTCGCGCTGGTAATCGGCAATCGTCGCGGCATCGATCTTCGGGCTGGCCATAGCACTCTCCTTGATTGGTCGGTCGACTATCGCAAGCGCCGGACATCGCGTAAAATAATAACTTGTCATCTACTTTATAGCTTCTTCCTATGAGACTGACCCTCACCCAATTGCGCTATGTCGTTGCCGTCGCCCGCTATGGCAGCGTGACCGCGGCCGCCTCGGCGTTGAACGTGTCGCAGCCGTCGATCTCGGTGGCGATCGACCATGTCGAGGATGCGCTTGGCCAGAAGCTGTTCGTGCGTCAGCGGGGCAGCGGCGTTGCGCTGACATCCTTCGGCCGCAGGGCCGTCGCCAAGGCAAGACAGGTGCTGGGCGAGGCGGACGAACTGGCGGCGCTCGGGTCGCGCGACGCCGATATCGGCGGCGAACTGGTGCTCGGTTGCTTCGAGGACCTGGCGCCCTATTTCGCGCCGGCGCTGATGCGCGCCTTCGCGGAGCGCTGCCCGGCCGTCACGGTCGTCATCGGCGACGAGAGCTTCGACACGCTGGGACGGCGCCTGGCCGACAGCGCCGTCGATCTCGGCCTCACCTACGATCTCGGCCTGCCCGGGCATTTCAAGCGCATCCTCCTGCACGAGCTGCGGCCGCACGCGCTTCTGCCGGCCGGCCATGCGTTGGCGGACAAGCACGCCGTCAGCCTGGCGGAGCTGGCGCAGCATCCGCTGATCACCACCGACCAGCCGCACAGCTGGCAGCACATGCTGGACCTCTTCCTCAGCCGCGGCCTGTCGCCGATCGCCCGGGCGACGACGAGCTCGTTCGAGTTGCAGCGCTCCATGGTGGCCAACGGTTTCGGCGTCGCGGTCAGCTATACACGGCCGTATGGCGACCGCAGCTATGACGGCCTGCCGCTGGTCTGCAAGCCGCTCTCCGACCCGCTGCCGATGCAGCGCATCATCCTGGCGCATGACACGCGCCAGCGCCTGTCGAAGGCGGCCGAGGCCTTCATCGAGGTCGCCAAGGCATGGTTTGCCGGTCACGATGTTTTCACCGGCTGAGTGACACCGCGGCCGCTTGACGGCGCCACTCGCGACTGTCACTTCAACGTGATGGAAACCGTCCAGTCGAAAGCGATCCAGGGCCGTGTCGCCGACGCGCCGAGCGGCCATTGGGTCTACCGGGTGCTGCCGCGCTGGCTCTGGCCCTATGCGCAGCTCGCGCGCTGGGACCGGCCGATCGGATGGCAGTTGCTGTTGTGGCCGTGCTGGTGGTCGGCGGCGCTCGCCGCGGGCGCCTATCCGCGCCCGACCGACCCGCTGCTGACGCTGCTTCCGGCGCCCTGGTACCTGTTCCTGTTCTTCGTCGGCGCCGTCGCCATGCGCGGCGCCGGCTGCACCTATAACGACCTTGCCGACGAGGACATCGACAACCAGGTCGAGCGCACCCGCTCGCGGCCGCTCCCGGCGGGCAAGGTGACGCGCCGCCAGGCCTGGGCTTTCGTCATCATCCAGGCGCTCATCGGGCTTGCCGTGCTGTTGCAGTTCAACAGCTTCGCCATCCCGCTCGGCATCGCCTCACTGGCGATCGTGGCCGTCTATCCCTTCATGAAGCGCATCACGAACTGGCCGCAATTCGTGCTCGGCTTAGCCTTCTCCTGGGGCGCGCTGATGGGCTGGGCGGTCGAGTTCGGCGACATCGATGACCCGGCGATTATGCTCTATATCGGCTCGATCCTGTGGGTGATCGGCTACGACACGATCTACGCGCATCAGGACAAGGAAGACGACGCCATCGTCGGCGTGCGCTCGACGGCGCGGCTGTTCGGCGACAACACCAAGATGTGGCTCACCGGGCTCTATGGCGGCGCGCTGATCTGCTTCGCCATCGCCTTCGCCTCGGCGCAGGTGCCTATCGTGGCGCTGGCCGGGCTGATCGCCGCCGGCGCGCATATGGCGCGCCAGATCATCCGGCTCGACATCAACAATCCGGACCAATGCCTGAAACTGTTCAAGTCGAACAACCAGGTCGGCTGGCTGATCTTCCTCGGCCTGATCGGCGGGTCGGTCTGGATATGGCTGAAGCCGCTGGTGTAGCGCGGCGCTTTCCCTTCTCCCCTTGTGGGAGAAGGAGAGCGCGCCGCGCTACTCCCTTGCAATGATTTCCTGGCCGCCGATGACGAGCCTGAGGCCAAGATTGCCGGCCTTGCGGCGGGCAAGGAAGCGCGGGCGGCGCATGGTGGAGACGCGGCCCTTGCGGCGCTCCTGCGGCGGCAGCGCCTTGATGGCGGCGCCGAGCGATTCTTCCAGCGTGCGGGCAACGCCGTCGGCCTCGATCAACAGCATCGGCAGGCGATAGGCATCGGCCCAGGCGCGCCAGTCGGCGGCGACGTCGTCGAGGTCGTCGGCGACCAGCAGCGGCACCGACAGCATCGGATCATTGTGCAGCAGTTCCAGCGTCACCGTGACATTGCCGTCCGGATCCTCCATGGCGCGCGCGGCGACGCCGCGGAACGCCTTGGCGGGCAGCGCGATGATCGCCGGCACGCCGCTCATTTCCAGCATGCGGCGGATGACGGCGCCGCGCTGGTCGATGGTGAAGGTCACATCGCCGTAGTCGTCGCGGGTGGCATAGCTCACCATCTGCGGCAGGCGAAACGGGTCAAGACGCATATTGCGCCCGGCCCAGACTGGCTTCAGTCCAGTGTTCATCGATGTCTTCCCTGTTATTCCTGAGGGCCGTTTTTCCGGTTCTCTCAGGGCCGGTTTTTCCGGCCTCGTTATGGGAAGAAACATTAGCGCTGGCTCCTTACCGGCGCGCTTAAGAAAGTCGGTTAAATTTTGCTGATCTCGGCGATGGTTATCGGAATGCCACCAGGGAAGGATCAGATAACCTTACCGGGGTTCATGACCCCGGCCGGATCAAAGGCCGCCTTCACCCGGCGCATCAGGTCGATGGCCATGGGCGGCGCCGTGGCGATCAGTTCGTCGCGCTTCAGCTGGCCGATTCCGTGCTCGGCCGAGATCGAGCCATGGAAGGAGCGCACGACATCGTGCACGGCCTTGTTCATCGGGTGGTAGAGGTCGAGGAACGCCTCGTCCTGCCAGTCCACCGGGCGCGAGATGTTGTAGTGCAGGTTGCCGTCGCCCATGTGGCCGAAGCAGACCACGCGCGCGCCGGGGCAGACCTCCTCCACCACGCCGGCCGCCTTTTCGATGAACTCTGGGATCGACGCGATCGGCACTGAGATGTCGTGCTTGATCGAGGCGCCCTCGGGCTTCTGGCATTCAGGGAGCGTCTCGCGGAAATTCCAGAACGCGTCGCCCTGAGCCAGGCTTGCCGACACAACCGCGTCGCCGACGATGCCCTGCTCAAGGCCGGCCGAAAGAATCTCCTCGATCAGCGCCTTGCCGTCCTCTTCGGAGCGGCCGGACGAAACCTGCATCAGCACATACCACGGCCAGTCGTCGGCCAGCGGCCGCGTGATGCCCTGCCCGTGCTTCAGCGTGAAATCGTAAGGCCTTCTGGCGATCAACTCGAAAGCGGTGAGCGATGCGCCGGCGCGGTCCATCGCCAGGGTGAACAGCGACAGCGCATCGTGCGGAGACGACGGCAGGCCGGCAAACGCGACCTCCCTGCCCTTCGGCTTCGGGAACAGTTTCAGCACCGCGGCGGTGATGACGCCGAGCGTGCCCTCGGCGCCGACGAAGAGGTTCTTCAGATCGTAGCCGGTGTTGTCCTTCTTCAGCTTGCGCAGATCGTCGAACACCTCGCCGGTCGGCAGCACGACCTCGACGCCGAGGCAGAGCTCGCGCGCATTGCCATAGGCAAGCACGCCGGTGCCGCCGGCATTGGAGGACAGATTGCCGCCGATCTGACATGACCCTTGGGCGGCGAGCGAGAGCGGGAACAGCCTGTCGGCGGCATCGGCCGCTTCCTGCAGTGTCTGCAGGATGACGCCCGCCTCGACCGTCACCGTATTCGACAAGACATCGATCTCACGGATGCGGTTCAGTCGCGACAGCGACAACACGATGTCGTGGCCGGATCTGTCCGGCACCTGGGCGCCGACCAGCCCGGTGTTGCCGCTTTGCGGCACGATCGGCGTTCCGGTCTCGGTCGCAAGGCGCATGATGCGGCTCACCTCCTCGACGCTGCCCGGCCTCAGAACCAGCGATGTGCGCCCATGCCAAAGGCCGCGCCGTTCGGTGATGTAAGGGGTGATGTCGGCCTGATCGCGCAAGGCGTATTTGTCGCCGACGATGGCCGCGAAGCGGTCAATGATGGCGGGATCGAGATCGAAGGGCTGATCGTTCATGAAGCAGACCCTAGAGCAATTCCAGGAAAAGTGCGAAGCGGTTCCGCCCGGAATTGCATCAAAACAAAGGGATAGGCTCAGCCGGTCTTGTCACGCGGCGCGGCGGCGCGGGCGAGCCGGTCGTTGATCGCCTCGCCCAGGCCCTCGAACGGAATCGGCTCGACGGCGATGGTCGCGGCGCCGACGTGGTCGAGCGCCTGCATATAGGCGAAGAGGTTGCTTGCCGCCTCGCGCAGGTCGCCCGTTTCGGAGAGATTGCGCAGCGCGACGGCCCGTTCCCAGCCCTCGGCGCGGCTGCGGCCGAACGCAAGCAGTGCCTCGCCCTCGCCAACCTTCTCGACATTCAGCCGCATGGCGGCACCGGGCGCGTAATGCGAGGCAAGCATGCCCGGCGCCTCGATGCCGCTGGCGCCGCGCGACAGCTTCGCGCCGGCCACCGCCTCGATCTCCCCGGCGCCGATGCCGCCGGGCCGCAGCAGCCGCAATTTGCCATTCTCGACCTTGAGAATGGTCGATTCCAGACCGACCGGCGTGGCGCCGCCATCGACGACCAGCTTGATCCTGTCGCCGAGATCGGCGGCGACCGCGCCCGCCGTCGTGCCGGAAATCCTGCCGGAGGAATTGGCGCTGGGGGCCGCGAGCGGCCGGCCGAGGCGCGCGATCAGCTCGCCGCCGAACCCGCGCGGCATGCGCAGCGCAATCGTGTCCAGCCCCGCGGTGACCAGCGGGTGGATGCCGCTGTCCGCCCTGTGCGGCAGCACCAGCGTCAGCGGGCCGGGCCAGAAGGCTTCGGCGAGCCTTGCCGAAAGCGGATCGAAGCCGGCGACGCGGTCCGCCATCGCGCGATCGGCGACATGGGCGATCAACGGGTTGAAGCGCGGCCGGCCCTTGGCCTCGAAGATGCGCGCCACGGCGACGCCATTGGTGGCATCGCCGGCCAGGCCGTAAACCGTCTCGGTCGGAATGGCGACGATGTCGCCAGCTTCGAGCAGCGCCAGGGCCCGCTCCATAGCCTCGCCAACCGCAAGTATCTCAGCCAAATTTGCCACCAGTCCTGAACATGCCGGTCCCGTAATACGGCCGCCTCCATCGGGCAAGGGCGGGCGTTGGCGATTCATCAATCCCTAAAATGTTAAGTTTCCGCGCAAGCTGGCTTCAATCTGCCGGCTCTAGGGTGCGGGTTGTTCTGGTTGCGGGCTTGGGAGTTTCTTGTGATGCGTTTGCTCGGAGCGTTCGGCATCAGCCTTATGGCGATGAACGGCGCGGCGCATGCTTCGTCGATCGTCGTGCTAGGCGCGTCGACCTCGACGCCCTCGGTCATCAGGCTGGACGCGATCGATCTGGCCAAACTGTCGGCGCTCTCCGCGCCATCGATGGTTGCGCTTGGCGATCCAATGCCCGCCGTCACCGACGAAAAGGTCGCGGCTATTCCCGAAAAGTCCGGGCACCAGCAGGCGCCGATGATCATCCGCGGCGGCATCGTCGGCGGCGCCTTCGCAACGCCGGCGGCGACCGCGTCGGCCAAGCCCGCGACACCGGCAACCACGGCCACCACGCCTGCGGCCACCACGCCGGCAAACGGCACTTCGACGGCAACGCCGCCAAACGGCACGGCCTCCGCTTCGAAGGGCAACGACAAGGCCGGCAGCCAGCCGACCACGACAGCCAATGCGTCGGGCGGCGCGCAGCCGCAGAATGTCCAGCCGCTGCCGCGCGTCGGCAAGGCGATGTAGATCAAACTGGACACCACCTCGATGTGCTAGGCGCTTGGATGTGTCCGATTCCGGTCATGCGGATCGGGCATGATGGCGTTTCAAAAGGGGGTCTCATGACTATTTCGAAAGCAATGGCCATTGGCGGGCTGATGGCTGCAACCGCGCTGGGCGCGGGCACGGCGCGGGCCGACGACATGCTCGGCTCTTACACGGCGCGGATTTCAGATCGCGATCATCGCGCCAGCGACGGCTATCCGCTCAGCAGCGCGGCGCAAATGGTGCGGCAGGACCGCGCCAACTGGCACAAGTTCCACCGGCGCGACAGCGACGATCAGGGCGATCCCTGGTTCCGCAGCGATGGCTCGCGCGCCGACCTGCAGCGCATGCTGGAGCGCGGCGGCGCCATGAGCAGCGCCACAAGGCGCGCCATCGTGAATGGCGAGCCGCTGATCGAGGTCGACGTCTATTCCGACAGCGTGCGGGTCAGCATCGTGGAAGATTGACGATCCCGACGGGGCAAGCCTGACGAAAAAGGGCGACGCGTAACGCGCCGCCCCTGATGCTTCCGGCGACAGGAGACGGCTCAGGCCTCTTCTTCCTTGTCGTCGTCTTCGTCGGCGTCGTCTTCATCCTCGTCGCCATCTTCATCCTCGTCAGACTCATCGTCGGCCGAGGCTTTGGCTTCTTCGTCTTCATCGTCATCTTCCGACTCGTCGTCGGTCGAGGCAGCAGCGTCTTCTTCGTCGTCGCTGTCTTCGTCCTCGCCTTCCTCGTCGTCGTCTTCGGACGGAGCGGCGGCTTCGACAGCCGCGGCGGCGGCATGGTCGAGGGTTTTTTCGGAAGCGGGTTCGATGCCCTCGGCGGCGGCCGGGGTTTCTTCAATCAGGTCCATATCGTCAACGGAATTCATGGCATGCCTCCGTGGTTTGGGAACGTCTTTTGTCTGATGCATGTCGTTGTCCCAGAACCGCTGCGCACTTCCGGGCGACATGCATCGGTTCTCCCATGCGGAGGTCATCGCCGTATGACTGTAAGCCGGCTCCGGCACGTTAAATTTCGAGCACGAAATTGCCGAGCAATGCCCGCAGCCTAGTGGAAGCGGGCATTGCCGAGGATGCGATTTTCGAGCCTTCAGCCGACGATTTTTGAAAAATCCGCGACCTGATCGGTGGCGGTCCGGATGCGGGCAAGCAGCGCCAGGCGGTTGGCGCGCACGGCCTGGTCCTCATCATTCACGAGAACGCCTTCAAAGAATGAATCAACCGGTTCGCGCAACACGCTAAGCGCCAGCATGGCGGCGGAAAAATCTTCGTTTTGAATCGCTTGGCCGGCTTCCTTCTCGGCCTGATTCACCGCGGCAAAGAGCTTCTTTTCCGCTTCCTCGCGGAATAACGCCGGCTCAACAGTCTCGGCGATGGCCGTCTTCTTCTTCTCCTCGGCGGCCAGGATGTTGGCGGCGCGCTTGGTGCCGGCCAGCAGGTTCTTGCCCTCGTCGGTGTCGAGCAAGGAACCCAGCGCCTCGACGCGGCGCACGATCTGCAGCAGGTCGTCGGACTGAGGCGTGATGACGGCGTCAATCAGATCGTGCCGTGCGCCCTGGTCGCGGAGGTAGACCTTCAGGCGATCGTGGAAGAAGGCGAGCAGGTCGGACGACTGATCCGTGCCGCCTTTGAAGTTGGCAAAGGCCTTGGCGAAAACGGACGTCAGCGCCAGGCGAATCCGGTTCTCGATGAGGATCCTGACCACGCCAAGCGCGGCTCGCCGCAAGGCGAACGGATCCTTCGAGCCCGTGGGCTTCTCATCGATCGCCCAGAAGCCGGTGAGCGTATCGAGCTTGTCGGCCAGCGCGACGGCGACCGAGACCGGATCGGTCGGCACGCGGTCGGAAGGCCCCTGCGGCTTGTAGTGTTCCTCGGCGGCGGCCGCGACCGACGCATGCTCGCCCTGCAGCAGCGCGTATTTGCGGCCCATGGCGCCTTGCAGTTCCGGGAACTCGCCGACCACCTCGGTCTGCAGATCGGCCTTGGCGAGCACGGCCGCGCGAGCGACCAAAGCGCTATCAGCGCCGACGATCGGGGCCAGTTCTTGCGCCAGCCGCTTGATACGCTCAACGCGCGCGCCCTGCGTGCCAAGCTTGGCATGGAAGGTCACGTTCAGATGGTCGAGCCGCGCCATGCGCTGGTCGAGCGGCTTCCTCAGATCCAGGTCGAACTTCGCCGCCGAATCCACAAGCTGGTCAAAGTCCGGCAGGTCGCCCTGGTCGGTCTTCCAGAAATAGAGCGCGTCGGACAGGCGCGCCCTGACCACCTTACCGTTGCCGTAAGCGATCTCCTTGCCGCCGTCGTTCGCCTCGATGTTGGCGACCAGGATGAAGCGGTTCGAGAGATCCTCGCCAGCGCCCTGCGGCCGGGTGACGAAGCATTTCTGGTTGGCGCGGATCGTGAGCCTGATCACCTCGCCCGGGATGGTCAGGAAGTCCTGCTCGAACTCGCCCATCAGCACGACCGGCCATTCGACCAGGCCCGAAACCTCCTCCAGCAGACCCTCGTCCTCGACCAAATCGAGCCCATTGGCAAAGGCGATGTTGCGGGCGTCGTGAAGGATGATCTCCTTGCGCCGGTCGGCATCGAGCACGACCTTGGCCGCTTCGAGCTTCGACACATAGTCGTCGAAGCGGCGCACGGTGATGGCGCCTGGCGCGTGGAAGCGGTGGCCATAGGTGACGTTGCCCGCGCGGATGCCGTCGATCTCGAAATCGACCACGACCGGCTCCTCGGTCTCCGGGCCGAAGGTGCAGACGATCGACTGCAGCGGCCGCACCCAGCGCAGCGAGCCGGGTTTGGCCGAGGCCGGCCCCCAGCGCATCGACTTCGGCCAGGGGAAGCTCTTGATGATGCCCGGCACCAGCACGGCGATGATCTCCTCGGCCGCCCTGCCCGGCTTGGAGATGTGGGCGACATAGAAGTCGCCTTTCTTCGGGTCGGAATGGACATGCGCCTCGGCGATCGAGGAAAGCCCGGCCTTGCGCAGGAAGCCCTGCACCGCCTGCTCGGGCGCCGTGGTCGAGGGACCCTTGATCTCCTCGCGGATGTCCTTGGAGCGCGCAGTCAGGCCACGGATGTCGAGCGCCAGGCGCCGCGGCGTCCAATATTCGCGCGCCGCCTCATAGGTGAGACCCGCCTCGACCAGACCGTCGGTCAGCATCTTCCTGAGGTCGCCGGCAGCCTTGCGCTGCATGCGGGCTGGAATTTCCTCGGAGCGAAGTTCCAAAAGCAGGTCGGGCATGGTTGAGCTCTCCACCCTCCCCTTGGGGAGGGTCGGCGCGTAGCGCC
>RXJA01000597.1 GCA_003963455.1 Hyphomicrobiales bacterium | reverse complement strand
CATGGCGAAATAGATCGCCGACAGCGCCGTCAGCACGCCGCAGATGACATAGGCCGCGATGATCACCCGGCCGGTGCGGATGCCTGAATATTTCGCCGCTTCCTCGTTCTTGCCGATGGCGTAGAGATAGCGGCCGAACACCGAGCGGTGCAGCACCACCCACATGACGATGGCGATGACGATCAGCGCGATGAAGGAGTTCGGCAGGCCATAGGAGCGGCCCGCGGTCAGGAATTCTAGCGTCGGGAAATTCTGCCCGAAGGCGAAGCCGGCCGTGCCGTCGGCGGTGTAGAAGCGCGCCACGCCGCGATAGATCAGCAGGCCGCACAACGTCACCACGAAAGGCTGCAGCTTCAGCCGCGTGATCAGCCAGCCATGCACGAAGCCGATGACGGCGCCGAGCAAGATGATCACCACGAAGGCCAGCGGCCAGTCCAGTTCGCGCACCGCGATGAAGTCGATGAACAGCGTGCCGAGCAGCGCGATCAGCGAGCCGACCGACAATTCGATGCCGCCGGTGATGATGACGAAGGCCTGACCGATCGACAGGATGCCGAACAGCGCGACAAGGTTGGAGGTGTTGGCGAGGTTGATCGCCGACAGGAAGCGCGGGTTGATGGCCGTCACCACCGCGCCGACCACCAGGATCAGGATCAGCAGGCCGAGATCTTTCTTGCTCATTGCGCTCCTCCCGCCGCTTGCAGCAGTTTCGGCTTCTTGCCGACCGCCAGCAAGAGTACGTTCTCCTGGCTGAAATCTTGCCTGTCGAGGACGCCGGAGATCTGCCCCTCATGCATGACCGCGATGCGGTCCGACACGCCGATCACCTCTTCCATGTCGCTGGAGATCATCAGCACCGCGACGCCGGCATCGGCCAGCGCCCGCATCAGCCCGTAGATCTCGGCCTTGGCGCCGATGTCGATGCCGCGCGTCGGCTCGTCCAGGATCATCACCTTGGGGTTCATCGCCAGCCATTTGGCCAGAACCACCTTCTGCTGGTTGCCGCCCGACAGCGTGCCGGTGCGGGTTGCCACCGACGGCGCCTTGATGCCGAGGTTCTTCTTCTGCTTTTCGGCCGTCGCCAGCTCGGCGCTGGTCGAGACCAGCAAGCGCCTGGCGTGCGCCGGCAGGTTGGGCAGCGAGATGTTCTGCGCGATCGACAGATCGAGCAGGATGCCGGTGAGCTTGCGGTCTTCCGGCACGAGGAAGATGCCGTTCGCCACCGCATCCGCCGCCGAGCCGACATCGAGCGGCTTGCCGTCCAGCGTCACGCTGCCGGCCAACCGTTCGTCGATGCCGAACAGCACGCGCGCCAGCTCGGTGCGGCCGGAACCGACCAGACCGGCGAGGCCGAGGATTTCCGCGCGCCTCAGTTCCAGACTCACCGGCCGGTCGGGGTAAGTGCTGGTGCGTATGGCGACTGCCGACAACGCCACGCTGCCCGGAGCCCGGGCGGCCTCGCCTGCCTTCTCGCGCTCCTTCAGCATGCGGCCGATCATCAGCCTGACCATCTCGTCGTGATTGATCCGGTCCTTCGCCAGCGTGCCGGCCAGCGTGCCGTCGCGCAGCACCACGACACGGTCGGCGACACGCTCGATCTCATGCAGGCGGTGCGAGATGAAGATGACGCTGATGCCTTGCGCCTTCAGACCCTTGATGACGTCGAGCAGCTTTTCCGTCTCGGCGATCGGCAGGCTGGAGGTCGGTTCGTCGAGAATGACCAGCCGCGCCCGGATCGACAACGCCTTGGCGATCTCGACCATCTGCTGCTGGGCGAGCGACAGCGAGGCGACCGGCGCGTCGGCCGAGAAATTGGCGCCGACGCGCTTCAGGAGCGGCGCCGCCATGTCGCGCAGTTTCGCGCGATCGACCAGCTTCAGCGGTCCGGCGCGCAGCGGCTCGCGGCCGAAGAAGATATTGGCGGCGACGTCGAGGTTTTCGAAGAGGTTGAGCTCCTGATGCACGAAGGCGATGCCGGAGCCGATACTCTGCTCGACGGTCAGCCCGTCATGCGCCACGCCATCGACGGTGATGGCGCCGCTGTCCGGCCGCGTCACGCCGCCGAGGATCTTCATCAGCGTCGATTTGCCGGCGCCGTTCTCGCCGACCAGGCCGATGACCTCGCCGGGCCGGACCTCCATGGAGAAACCGTCCAGCGCGACGACGCCCGGATAGGTCTTGCGCACGGCTTCCAGGCTCAGGAACGGAGCGGTGTTCGGGTGGGTGGTGTCGGTAGAGGTCATCACGGCATAGTTTATCGCACTTGGCAGCAGCCGGTGTGCCACAGACTGACGGGCCTTGGCGGGTCCGTCAATACGAACGCCGGCTCAAGGAGGCCCTTGAGCCGGCGCGACTGTGCCGGGCTTACTTGCCCGCCATCGCCTTGAGGTTGGCGGCGTAGGCGTCGACGTCGTCCTTGCCGATGATCTTGGTCGGGATGATGATCAGGCCATTGGCCGGGATGCCCGACTTGTCGCCCTTGAGGTAGGCGGCCATCAGCTTCATGCCCTGATAGGCCCATTCGAACGGCTGCTGCACGACGGTCGCCGCGATGGTGCCCTCCTTGACGCCGCCCAGCGTGATCGGATCATCATCGAAGCCGACGACGGTGATCTGGCCGAGCTTGCCGGCGTCGCGCAGCGCTTCATAGATGCGCGGCGTGTTGTAGGAATAGAAGCCGACCATGCAGGTGATGTCGGGGCTGGCGACCAGCGCGTCCTCGACATTCTTCTTGGC
>RXJA01000283.1 GCA_003963455.1 Hyphomicrobiales bacterium | reverse complement strand
ATTGGCGCCGTCGGCCTGGTCGGAACCCTGCACCTTGTAGCCGAGATTGTGCAGCACCTCGGCGATGCCGCTCATGCCGATGCCGCCGATGCCGATGAAATGCACAAGGCCGATCGTCTGCGGCATCTTCATGCGCGCGTCCTCCTGTAGTCCGAAACCGTTTTGCCGGACGCAATAGCCTCTGTCAGATCGGCGAGCAACCGCGCCGCGTTCGGTTTCCCGGCCGAGCGGGCTGCGGCGGCCATGGCCGCCAGCCGGCCCGGATCCTTGATCAGCCCGCCGACCAGCTGCGCAATCCGTTCGGACGAAAGCGTCGACTGCGGATGAAGCTCGGCCCCGCCGGCGGCGGCAAGCGCCGCGGCATTCGCCGCCTGATCGTGGTCGAGCGCGTGCGGATAGGGCACCAGCAGCGCCGGCCGGCCGACGACGGCTATTTCGGAGACGGTCGAGGCGCCGGAGCGCGACATCACCAGATGCGCCGCCGCCATCCGTGCCGCCATGTCGGTGAAGAAGGGGGAGACCTGGACGTCGACGCCGAGCTCGGCATAGGCGGCCTTCACCCGCGCGACATCCTCCGCGCGCGCCTGCTGGGTGACCGCCAGTCGCTTGCGCAGGTCTTGCGGCAGCAGCGCGACCGCCGCCGGAACGGCATCGGAAAAGAATTGCGCGCCCTGGCTGCCGCCAAACACCAGCAAGCGGAACGGCTCGCCCTCGTTCGATGCCACGTAAGGCGTCTTCGCGGCCTCGATGACCTGCGGCCTGACCGGATTGCCGGTGGTCACTGTCTTTGCGCCGTCGGCGCTCGCGCCCTCCGGCAGGAAGCCGCCGGCAATCGCATCGACGCGACTTGCAAGGGCCTTGTTGGCGCGGCCCATGACGGCGTTCTGCTCATGGATCAGCGTCGGCACCTTGCGCCTTGTCGCCGCATAGAGCGGCGGCAATGTCGGATAGCCGCCGAAGCCGACGACCGCCTCCGGCTTGATCCTGGCGATGACCCTTCCCGCTTCGCGCACGCCCTGCCAGATTTTCCAGAAGGCCGAGGCCAAGGCGACCGGATTCTTCGAGCCCAGAGTCGCCGAAGGGATCGCATGGATGTCGGCGGCCGGAAACTGTCCGGAATAGCGCTCGGCGCGCCTGTCGGTGGCAAGATGCACCTTCCAGCCGCGTTCGATCAGCTCATGCGCGAGCGCCTCGGCCGGAAACAGATGTCCGCCCGTTCCGCCGGCTGCAAGCAGGATGACACCCTTCGCCATCCCGCCTCATTCCGCCGGGATTGCGCGCTGCGCGAGGACATAGCCCATCTGCTTGCGCCTTTCCGGACGCTTGCGCGTCAATGCGAGCACCATGCCCATGGAGACGGCGATCGCGATCTGCGAGGAGCCGCCGTAGGAAATGAAGGGCAGCGTCATGCCCTTGGCCGGCATCAGTTGCAGGTTCACGCACATGTTGATGGCCGACTGCAGGCCAAACACGGTGACGAGGCCGCCCACCGCGTAGCGGGTGAAATCGTCGTGTTCCTTGAGCGCGATGCTCAAGCCGCGCAGCACGATGAAGGCGAAGATCGACATGATGAAGAAGCACATGATGAGGCCGAACTCCTCGCCCGCGACCGAGAAGACGAAATCGGTATGAGCATCCGGAACAATGCGCTTGACGGTTCCTTCACCCGGCCCAACGCCAAACCAACTGCCGTTGATCAATGCCTCACGACCCATATCGACCTGGAACGTATCGCCTTCGCCAGTCAGAAACTTGTCGATGCGCAGGGCAACGTGCGGGAACACCGAATAGGCGGCGAACAGACCGCTTGCCCCGATGACGCCGAGAGCCACGATCCACAGCCACGGCAGGCCGGCCATGAAGAACATCACGCCCCAGGTGCCGGTCACCAACATTGTCTGGCCGAGGTCGGGCTGCGCCACCAGGAGCGAGATGACCAGCGCAAGCAACAACATCGCGAACAGATTGCCAGGAATGTCGGGCTGGCGCTTATGCTCGGCGAACAGCCAGGCACAGATGATGACGAAGGCAGGTTTCAGGAATTCGGACGGCTGAATGGAAAGCCCGGCGAGCGACACCCATCGCCGCGCGCCCTTCACCTCGACGCCGATATAGAGCACCGCCACCATCAGCACCAGCATGATGCAGAGCATCACCAGCGACATGCGCCTTATCTGCCTGGCCTGCAGGAATGAGACCGCGAGCATGACGATAAGAGCCGGGATGGTGAAGATGACCTGCCTGGTGGCGAAATGGAAGCTGCTGAGGCCGATGCGCTCGGCCACCGCGGGGCTCGCCGCGAAGGACAAGACGATGCCCAGCCCCATCAGCGACAGGAATGCCGCAAGGAACCAGCGATCGATCGTCCACCACCAGGTGGCAACAGGACTTTTGTCGAGACGGCTTTGCATCAACGTGGCCCTCCGATGGGTTTCACACCATCAATAGCAGTCGCAGCTTGCCTGAAGGCTTCGCCGCGGACTTCGAAATTCTTGAACTGATCGAAACTGGCGCAGGCTGGCGACAGCAGCACCACGGCCTCACCGCCGGTGTCGCTCGCGGCATCGCGGGCGGCATGCTCGACCGCCGCCGCCAGCGTTCCGGATATCTCGTAGGGCACGGCCTCGCCGAGCGTGGCCGAAAAGGCGGGCGCCGCCTCGCCGATCAGATAGGCCTTGGCGATGCGCGGGAAGAAGCCGCGCAACGGCTCGATGCCGCCCTCCTTG
>RXJA01000238.1 GCA_003963455.1 Hyphomicrobiales bacterium | reverse complement strand
GACGTCGAGCGGTGCCGGAGCATCGAGCTTGAAGTGCTGCCAGCTATAGCCGGCGAGCGCGTAGGCCAGCGTCGCTTCGTTGACCTTCATGCCGATACGGCCGAGCACGTCGAAGCCATAGTCGGTGTTGAGGCTGATCGAGTCGACACCGCCGCCCAGAATGCCGCCCAGCTCGAGCTTCGACTTGATGCCGGAGAGACGCGCGTCCACGAGTCCGCCGACCACCCAGCTGCCCATGTCCTGATCATAGCCGATGCTGGCTTCGCCGAACACGCCTTCGCCGCCGAGGCCGTTGAACTTGGCGCTGCCGAGCGGCGGAATCTCGATCTGGTTCACGACCGCGCCGGCGCCGAGTCCGCCGCCGACATAGAAGCCGGTCCAGTTGTAGGTCGGCGTCTCGAAGCTGGCGGCGCCGCCGTTGGCTGCGTTGAAGCGGTAGCTGGCCGCGACCTCGAAGGTATGGCGGGAGGTGTCCAGATTGAGGGCGCCGTCCGGCGCGCCGAACTGCGACAAGAGATTATCCTTGGTGCTGAAGCGCGTGTAGCGGTACTCGCCCTTGAGCGTCCAGTTGTTGTTGATGGCAGTTTCGACACCGGCGCCGACGAAGTAACCACCCTGGTCCCAGTCCATGTCGAAGCCGGCATTGGTGTCGAGCTTGTACTTCTGCCAGGCATAGCCGCCAAGGACGTAACCCAGCGTGCTCGGCGTCAAGAGATAGCCGGCGCGCACGCCGACGTCGAAGCCGTAGGTCTCCTTGATGTCGGCGCTGAAGCCGGCGGCATCGAGCGAGGTCTTGATCGTGCCGACATGCGCGTCGATCAGGCCGCCGAGCAGGAAGCGCTGCGAGACCATGTAGTCGTAGCCGACGGTCGCCTGGCCGTAGATGCCTTCGCCGCCGATGCCGTTGAGCGAAACACCGGGAATGAAATCACTGCTGAGCTTGTGAACATTCGCGCCGGCGCCGACACCGAAGCCGACATAGACGCCGCTCCAGTTGAAGCCTGGAGCTGCCTGCTCCTGGACAACATCGGCGGCATGCGCGGCCGACATCAAGGCGACGGCCGAAACAGCGCCCAACAAAACGGATCTCGCGGAAAGACGAAGAAGCATAGCCCATAACCCCAAATCAAAAACCCGCCGAGGTTCTAGCAGAGGTTGTTGCAATTATTGGTGGCAGAAATGCCACACTAAGGGCGGAAGTGCCCAGCCCTTGGGCAATTTTCCCCTAAGATCCTTGGGGTTACGGGAAATGCACCCAGAAAAGGTCAGTTTGGCTGTGGAAAGCCGGTACAACTGGTTCGGCCACTTGCCAGGCGCTGGACCAGTCGCGGGAACGACCTTGCGCGACACCGGCCCTCGGTCTGATCTCCACTTGAGAAAACCTTTTCCCAAATCGCCGCTTTCGACTTTAACCCTCGGTTCGGCGAGATGCGCGTCTGGCCGCGGGAAGGGTAGGCGCCCCGCCGCTACAGATGCACGAAGGCCGTCAGCGGCAAGTGATCGGAGGCGACGCGCGACAGCGGCGTGTCATGCGCCTCCACCGCCGAGACCATGCCGTTGCGGTTGCCCATGATGCGGTCGAGCGCCAGCACCGGCAGCCCCGACGGGAAGGTGGGCACAGCGGGCGGCGTGGGGCCGAAGGTAGCGTGCAGTGTATTCAGCGCCGAGCGGTTGCCGAGCCGCCATTCATTGAGGTCGCCGAGCAGAAGCGTCGGCCGTTCGTCCGCGCTGCTCATGATGTCGAGCACGACGCGCGCCTGCTCGGAGCGCGAGCGGCGCAAAAGGCCGAGATGGGCGGCGATCACCCGCAGCGTCCGTTTCTCGTCGAGATCGATCTCGGCGACCAGCGCGCCGCGCGGCTCCAGCCCCGGCAGCTTGATCTGGTGGACGTCGCGCACCGTGCCGCGCTTGAACAGAAGCACATTGCCGCGCCAGCCATGCCCCTTGCCGTTGCCTGAGACCGGCACCGGCACCAGTCCCGTTTCCAGTTCGAGCCGGGCAAGGTCGAGCAGCCCGGCCTTGTCGCCGAAGCGGTTGTCGGCCTCCTGCAGCGCGATCACGTCGGGGCTCATCTCGCGGATGACCCGCGCCGTCCTCTCGGGGTCGAACCGGCGGTCGGTGCCGATGCATTTGTGGACGTTGTAGGAGGCAACGACGATTTCGGCTCCCCTGACGCGCTTGCGCGGCGTCGCCTTCGCCTTGCGCGCGTTCCTGGCGCGGATCGACAAGAGCACGGTCTCGGGGAGGCTGCGTCCCTTTATGTCTTTTGTCTCCATGGTTCCGATGCTCGTTCCTGCTCTACAGATAGGGTGATCCCAGCCACAGCAAACGGTCGAAGACGCGGATCAGGAACGGCCTTGCATTCAGCGTCTGCAGCGTCACCGGCTTGGCGTTCGAGATGGCGGCCCTGATTCGGGCGTCGATTTCGGCGGCGAAGTTTCCGTCCAGGACTTCCATGTCGATCTCGAAATTCAGCCTCAGCGAACGGGCGTCCAGATTGGAGGAGCCGACATAGGCCCACACGCCGTCGACCGCCATCAGCTTCGAGTGGTCGAACGGGCCTTCGTGGCGCCAGACGCGGCAATAGTGCTTCAACACCTGGTCGAACTGCGCCGTCATCGCATGATCGACGAGGAAGAGGTTGTTCACCGCCGGCACGACGATGTCGATTTCGACGCCGCGGCGGCCGGCCGTGGTCAGCGCGCTGATGAATTCCCGGTCCGGCAGGAAATAGGGCGACATGATGCGGATCGATT
>RXJA01000460.1 GCA_003963455.1 Hyphomicrobiales bacterium | reverse complement strand
GGCACCTCCCTGCCCGCATAGAGGAGAAAGAAATGTCTATCCTGTCGTCCATCGGTCGGCTTGCGACCGAATTCAGCGCGGCCCGTGCCCGCTATCAGACCGAACGCGCCATCCATGCGCTGCCGATCGAACTGCAGAAGGATATCGGCTGGCCGGAAGCCGCCGATGCCAGGACCGGCTTGCGCCTCGGCGTCGGAAGCTGGGCTGGAGCAAAGTAACCACGTGTGTATGGAGTTCTGAAGGCCTGCCGCGTCAGCTCGGCAGGCTTTCGTTTGTTTAGGGTCTTTTTTGTTTGCACTCAAACGAATTTTCCAGCCATGCGGAAGCCGCATGACGCATATGAGCCACTCGCATAGCGGCTCAATTCTTAAACTAACACCTTGTAAACGATTGTAAATCGTGGGCACATCGCCCAAAAATGTCGCAATCCATGTCGCTTTTTATATCAAGCGCTTCGCTTTTGCGATTTAGTTTCTCCCGAAGCAGGCCTATATCCACGCCAGCAAGAAACGAGCTGCCCCACTCCATCAAGCGAAGGCGACCCGTCTGAGCAACCGATTGGAGATGATGATGAAGCTCTTTGCCCGCCTGTTTACCCGCCGCGAAATGAACCTGACGACCGCTTTGGAGCGTCAGCGCCTCGCCAAGACCATGCCCGGCCAGACCGGCGCCATGGCCGCTGCCCGTCTCGGCTTCGTTGCCTGAGCTGGATTCTCGAACGGCGGTTGCCGCCGCGCTGAACGAACTCGACGCCGCCCGGTCTCGCCGTGGCGGCGTTCTGATTTTGTCGGGCTTTCGTTGCATGGGCGCGGCCGCCAATCTCGGACCAATTGCCCATTTGCGACCCGTGTCGCAAATTTAATCTTCACTTAGCCGCCTACCCGATTGACAGGAATGGTTTTTCCTGATGTCGCTATGCTGTTCGCGACATCCTGTTCGCGTCATGGCAGCGTGAGGTTACCCCGTGAATGCCGTAAAGCATGCGATCAAGCGATCGTTTGTGTTCTTCCTCATTCCCGATTTCACCATGATCGCCTTCGCCACGGCGCTCGATCCGCTGCGCTCCGCAAACCGGATGCTCGGCTACGAGGCCTATCGCTGGCGGCTGGCCAGCATCGACGGCAAGCCGGTGCGCGCCTCGAACGGCGTGGAATGCGCCGTCAACACCTCGCTGGAGGAAGAGCGCAAGAAGATGGCCGGGCCGGACCGGCCGAACATGGCGATCGTCTGCAGCGGCATCAATGTCGAGCGCTACCACAACAAGTCGGCCTTCGCCTGGCTGCGCGAGGAGTATAATCGCGGCGTCGCCGTAGGCGGCCTGTGCACCGGCGCGCATGTCCTCGCCGCTGCGGGTCTCTTGTCCAACAAGCGCTGCGCCATCCATTGGGAGAACCTGCCGGGCTTCTCCGAGGCCTTCCCGAAGGCCAATGTCTTTGCCGATCTGTTCGAGGTCGACCAGAACGTCTACACCTGCGCCGGCGGCACCGCCGCGCTCGACATGATGCTGAAGCTGATCGGTGACGATTTCGATGAAAGCCTGGTCAACCGCGTCTGCGAGCAGGTGCTGACCGACCGCGTGCGCAGCCCGACCGACCGCCAGCGCCTGCCATTGCGCGCCCGCCTCGGCGTGCAGAATTCCAAGGTGCTCACCATCATCGAGCTGATGGAGGCGAATCTGTCCGAGCCGCTCTCGCTGATCGAGATCGCCGACCATGTCGATCTTTCCCGCCGGCAGATCGAACGCCTGTTCCGTACCGAGATGGGCCGGTCGCCCGCCCGCTACTATCTGGAGATCCGGCTCGACCGCGCCAGGCACCTGTTGATCCAGTCGTCGATGCCGGTGGTCGAGGTGGCGGTTGCCTGTGGCTTCGTCTCCGCCTCGCATTTCTCCAAATGCTATCGCGAGCTCTACGCCCGCTCGCCGCAACAGGAGCGCGTCGATCGCAAGCAGTTGCTGGCGGCTTGATCAATTTCGGGAATGTCATGACATTGTCTGGCGAGCATGGTATCTCTATATGAGGAGGTAGCCATGACAACCAGAACAAATCGATCTGAAAAGCTGGATTTGCGCCTTACTGCGGAAGCGAAGCGTATTCTTGCAACCGCGGCAGCGGCCGAGCGCCGCTCGCTCAGTGATTTCGTCCTTGAAAGCGCACTGGGGCGAGCCGAAGAAACATTGGCCGACCGACGCGCTTTCCACCTTGATGCAGAAAAATGGGCTGCGTTTATCGCCGCGCTTGACGCTCCGACGCGAGACCTTCCTCGCCTCAAGCGTCTGCTTAGTGAACCAAGCATCTTTTCCGGCCGTGATCCGGCGTGAGTCAGTTCCATATCGAGAAGCTGGCTCGCAGCCATGCGGCCGAAAAGTTCGATTGTGGCGAGCAACCACTAAATCGCTTTCTCGCCCGATATGCGTTTCAGAACCAGCAAGCTAACGCATCGCAAACCTACATTGGCCTTTCAGGTCAGGACATAATCGGTTTTTATACGCTGGTGGTCGGCGAGATTGCTTACGGCGATGCACCTGATCGTTTAAAAAAGGGCCTCGCCCGCCATCCCGTGCCGATAATGCTGCTGGCGCGACTCGCCGTCAGCCTAGAATGGCAGGGTAAAGGCGTCGGTGCAGGGCTGTTGCGCGATGCGCTCCTGCGCAGCTTACAGGCAGCTGACATAGCAGGCATCCGAGCCATCACCGTTCATGCCAAAGACGACAACGCCCGAGCTTTCTATGAACGCTACGGATTCATCCAGTCGCCGACAGATCCACTACACCTCTATGTGCTTACAAAAGACTTGAAGAGTCTCTAAGCCTATCCACCTGACTGCGTCTGCGCCGTCCGCACGGCCTCGATGCGGATATCCTCGGTCAGTCGCGCCTTGAGCGCCGAGAACTCCGTGCTGGTCTTCAGCGTGTAGTGGCGCGGGTGCGGCAGGTCGACCGGCACGTCGGACTTGATGCGGCCGGGCCGGGCGCTCATCACGATCACCCGCGACGCCATGAAGATTGCCTCCTCAATGTCGTGGGTGACGAACAGCACCGTCTTCTTGCGACGCTCCCATATGCCGAGCAGCAATTCCTGCATCAGTCCGCGCGTCTGGTTGTCCAGCGCGCCGAACGGCTCGTCGAGCAGCAGGATTTCCGGATCGTTGGCCAGCGCCCGCGCGATCGCCGTGCGCTGCTGCATGCCGCCCGACAGCTGTTTCGGCCAATGGTTTTCGAAACCCTTCAGGCCGACCAGATCGACATAGGAAGCGACGATCTCGTTGCGTTCGCGCTCGGGCCTGCCTTGCTCGCGCAGGCCGAAACCGATGTTTTCGGCGACCGTCAGCCAGGGAAACAGCGTGTAGGACTGGAACACCATGCCGCGGTCCGGTCCCGGCCTCGTGACCGCCTTGCCATCGAGCAGCACGCGGCCGGTGCTCGGCGCCTCCAGTCCGGCGACGATCCTGAGCAATGTCGACTTGCCGCAGCCGGACGGTCCCAGGATGGTGATGAAGTCATTGGCCGCGACCGCGAGGTCGACCGGCTGAAGCGCCCGCACCGGCTGCCCGCCCCCGACCCCGGCGAAGGTCCGCGAAACGCCGTCGATCAGAAGCTTGCTCACGCCAGGCTCCATGGATAAAGCCAGCGGTTGAGCGCCTTGAAGGCGAAGTCGGACAACAGCCCGATCAGTCCGATCACGATGATGCCGAAGATGATCTGCCCGGTCGCCAGCCGCGACTGGCTGTTGATGATCATGTAGCCGATGCCCGACGACGAGCCGATCAGTTCGGCTACGATGACATAGGTCCACGCCCAGCCGAGCACCAGCCGCAGCGTTTCGGCGATCTCGGGCGCATTGGCCGGCATGATGACGCGCTTGACGATGCCGTTGTCGGTCGCCCCCAGCGTATAGGCCGCTTCCACAAGATCCCGCCTCGTGGCGCCGACCTTGACCGCCACGATCAGGATGATCTGGAAGACCGAGCCGACGAAGATCACCAGGAGCTTTTCAAGTTCACCGATGCCGGCCCACAGGATGAGCAGCGGGATGAAGGCGGACGCCGGCAGGTAGCGCGCAAAGGATACGAACGGTTCGAGGAAGGCTTCAACCGGCTTCCATGCGCCCATGGCGATGCCGATCGGCACCGCGACGATCGACGCCAACGCGAAGCCGCCGAAGACGCGCCAGATGGTGATCAGGATATCGAGCCAGAACCGGTCTTCGACGAGCAGCCGCCAGCCATCCTTCAGCATCGACAGCGGATCGGCGAGAAAGATCCGGTTCACATGGCCGCCGAGCGTGATCCACGCCCAGAACGCCACGAACAGCACGAAGAAGGCGATGCCGAGCACGGTTCGCGTGCCCGGCGCAACGGGATGCAGGGGACGCAGCATCAGGCTCTGTCCTTTGGAGCAAATTCTAGGAAAGGTGTGACGCGGTTTTCCGTAAGGAATTGCGAAGAAACAAGAGAGGGAGCGGTTCGCCGTTTCGGTGAAACGGTGAACCGCTCCAGGAGAGAAAGGACCGGCAGACTGACGCCGCCGATCGGGTGATGCGCGATCAGTTGGCCACCGCGCTGGTATCGGCCAGCGTCGTCACATCCGGCACTTCCTTGATCAGCCCCATCTGCAGCAGCAGCTCGGCCGCTGTCTTGGAAAAATCCTGGAACTCCTTGGTGAAGAACTGCTTGTTCTCTTCCTTGTCGGCCCATTTCAGGTACTTGGCCGAATCCTCGAATTCCTTGGCCGACTGCTTCACGTCGGCGCCCATGATCTCGTAGGACTTCTGCGGATCCTTCTTGATCAGGTCGAGCGCGTCGAAATAGCTGTCGGCGAGCGCCTTGGCGGCATCGGGGTTGGCCTTGAGGAAGTCGGGCGTGCAGCCGACGGTATCCAGCACCATCGGATAGTCGAGCGTGGTCGCCAGGATGTGGCCCTGGTCGGCCTTGTCGCGCACCGCCGAAATGAACGGCTCGTAGGTCACGGCGGCATCGTTCTGGCCGGCGAGGAAGGCCTGCGCCGCCGCGTCCGGCTCCAGATTGACGACGGTGACGTCCTTGGTCGACATGCCGTTCTTGTTGAGCACCCAGGCGAGCAGGAAATAGGGCGACGTGCCGGGCGCGGACGAGGCGACGTTCTTGCCCTTGAGGTCGGCGACGGTCTTGATGTCGTTGCGCACGACGATGCCGTCGGCGCCGTAGGATTTGTCGAGCTGGAAGATCTGCTTGGTGGTGACGCCGCTGGCGTTCCACACCATCCAGGTTTCCACCGTGGTCGCCGCGCATTGCAGATCGCCGCTGGCGATCGCCAGCGGGCGGCTGGCCTGCGGCACTTTCTTCAGCGTGACGTCCAGCCCGTGCTTTTCGAAAAGCCCGGCCTGCTTGGCCAGAGTCAGCGGCGCGAAGCCGGTCCAGCCGCTGATGCCGATTGTGAGCGACGTGGCGGCCATCGCCGGCGCGCTCAGCACGGCGGCCGCCGTCAGCGCCGCCGCGAAAATGGTGGTCCTGTTCATTGTGGTTCCCCTTTTTTGTGGTGAGCGCAAATTGTCTCACAGACGCCAAAAGGCTTGTCAATGAAACAGAAGCCGCACTGGACGATGGTCCAAGCCGATGCCGGGTGGAGGCGGCCTCGGAGCGGCTCTTCGATCCGTCACGGCATGCCCCAGCCGCGGTTGCGCCACATCTTCTCGCCGACCTGGCAGTCGGCGGCCGGCCTGTCGTCGGCGAGCACGACCGGCGGATGCGCGGCCGCCTCCGCCGCCCATTGCGGCGAAGCGGGACCGGCTAGCTCGAGCACCAGCTTGCGGCGGATCGCTTCGGGAAATTGCGTCCAGTCATTGACCGGGATCATGAAGGCGCCCGGTCCGCCGATGACGCAGTCGCTGTAATAGCGGTCGAGATTGTCGACCTCGAAGGCGCCGCTGAAACCGCCGCGCGTCATCAGCGGGAGCCCGTTGACGGTGATGCCTTGCCTGACCACCTCGTCGCGCGTGAGGTTGACGGGCGCGCCCTGGTTGTTGGGTCCGTCGCCCGAAACGTCGATGACGCGCTTGGTGCCCTGAAAGCCGCTCTCGGCGAACAGGTCGCTGCCGAAGGTCAGCGCGCCGGAGATCGAGGTCCGCCGGGCGCTGTCCGGCGGGCGCGCATTCAGTTGCGCTACCACCTTCTCGGCATCGTCGCGGTTGGCGATCACCGTCCACGGCACGATCACCCGCTGCCAGCTCGTGCCCGCCCATTCGACATAGGTCACGGCAATCTTGCCATAGGCGCCGTCGGCGATGGCCTTCAACACATTGTCATGCGTGAGCGCCGCCGCGTAGCCGTGACGCTGGATCTCCAGCTCCGCCGGCGACATGGAAAGCGAAACATCGACCGCCAGTACCAGCTCGACATCGACCGGCTCGGCGGGAGAAGCCGCTTGCGTCAGCCAAAGCGCCAGCGCCAAAGCGGCACTGCCTGAGGCGATATGCCTTGCGCGGGCATAGGCGGACATGGTCAAAGGTTAAGCGAAAATCGCCGCGCGCAAAAGCCGGGATTTCCCGGCATCGAATTCCGCTGGCGCGACGACCTTCCTAAAAATACCGCGCGAGATTCGAGCGGATGCGCTCCAGCACCGTATCGCCGGAAAGGTCGGGCACGAATTTCGCGCCGGTGATCGCCTCATAGGCCTGGATATAGACCGCCGAGGTCTGATTGACGAGTTCTTCCGGAATGCGCGGGATCGGGTCCTTGTAGGGATCGCATCGCGCCGACACCCAGGAGCGGACAAAGTCCTTGTCGAAGCTCTGCGGCCGGCCGCCGCTCGCGAACGCTTCGTTGTAGCTGGCCGCGATCCAGTAGCGGCTGCTGTCGGGCGTATGGATTTCGTCCGCAAGCACAATCGTGCCGTCCGACGCGGTTCCGAATTCATATTTGGTGTCGGCCAGGATCAGGCCGCGTTCGGCGGCGCGCTGCTGGCCGCGCGCGAACAGGCTCAGCGCATAGCGCGATACGGTGTTCCATTGTTCCTGCGTGAGCAGCCGCTGGTCGATGATCTCCGCTTCCGACAGCGGCTCGTCATGGCCGCCATGGGCAGCCTTGCTGGTCGGCGTGATGATCGCCGAGGGCAGCTTTTCATTGTCGCGCAGCCCATCGGGAAAGGTATGGCCGTAGAAGCTCCGTTCGCCCTTCCTGTACTTGGTCAGGATCGAGGTGCTGGTGGTTCCCGCCAGATAGCCGCGCACCACGATCTCGACCGGCAGCATGTCGAGCCGCGTGCCGACGACGACGTTGGGGTCGGGATATTCCAGCACGTGGTTGGGACAGATGTCGGCGGTCTCCTCGAACCAGTAGCGCGCCGTCTGGGTAAGCACCTCTCCCTTGAATGGTATCGAAGCCAGGATGGTGTCGAACGCGCTCAGACGGTCGGTGGCGATTATGATGCGCCGCCCGTCCGGCAGGTCGTAATTTTCGCGCACCTTGCCATGATAGTGATTGGGCAGTTCGGGAATGAAGGCGTCGGACAGGATGCGCATGGGGGTGTTGCTTTCGCGGACTCTGATCGGGTCACATAAGCCGCTGGCCTCGCGCACATCAAGCCAAGCATGCTGGCCTTCCAAGGGGAAGGCCAGGCTTTTCCCGATCAGTTGGCGCCGTTGCGCCGGTCGTCAGCTCCTCGGCTTGAGGTTCTCAGGGTCGTAGAGCGGCTTGTAGCCGACACCGGCGACCTCGACCGGATAGGTCTCGCCGAAATATTCCACCTGCAGCTTGCGGCCTTCCTGGGCATAGGCCCAGGGCAGATAGGCGAGCGCGATGTTCTTGCCGATTGTCGGACCGTAGGCGACCGAGGTGGTGAAGGAGCGGCGGCCGAGCTCGTCCACAAGCGTCTCGCCAGTCGCAGGATCCTGGACCGGCATGGTGCCGACCGGATAGCGCGCGACGCCCTTGGAATCGATGTTGGCGGTCATGACCAGCGTGCACAGCATCGCAGGCTGATGCTCGCGGGCGCGATATTCCAAGTGCTTGGCCTTGCCGCAGAAGTCGTTCTCCTTGACCTTCGGGCGGGCAAGGTCGGCTTCGAGCAGATTGTATTCGGTCAAGAGGTCGGCGTTCTGAAGACGCAGGCTCTTTTCCATGCGGCGCGTATTGGCATAGGTCTCGACGCCGAAAGGCATGACGCCGGTCGAGCGCAACGCATCCCATACGGCGAGGCCATCCTCGTAGCGCATATGCAATTCCCAGCCCTGCTCGCCGACATAGGAGATGCGGAAGGCGGTAACGTCCTTGCCGCCGATCCTGATCGGCTTGATTGCGGCAAACGGGAAGTTCTCCGGCGTCAGCCCGTTCGGGTCCTCGACCACTTTCTGCAGGGTGGCGCGGGCATTCGGGCCCCAGATGCCGATGGTGACGTATTTCTCGGTCACGTCGGTGACGGTGGCATCGAAGCGCTTGTCCTGCGCGGTGCGCTGCATGTAGCGGAAGTCGCGCGGGCCGGCGTCGGCGCCGTCGATCACCCGGCAGCGATCGGCCATGCGGATGACGGTGAAGTCGGCGCGCACCATGCCCTCCTCGTCGAGGAAGTGGGTGTAGATGCCCTTGCCGATATTGTTGTCGCCGCCGATCTTGGCCGCGCACAGCCATTCCAGCAGCGCGACGTGGTCGGGTCCCTCAACGTCGTACATTGAGAAATGCGACAGGTTGACGATGCCGCAATCCTCGCTCATCGCCAGGTGCTCGGCATTGGAGACGCGCCAGAAATGGCGGTTGTCCCACTCGTTCTCGCGCACCGGCACGCGGTTGCCGTACTTCTCGAGCAGATGCTCGTTGGCGGCGTAGCCGTGCGCGCGCTCCCAGCCGCCCAGCTCCATGAAATAGCCGCCCAACTCCTTCTCGCGTTCCCAGAACGGCGAGCGGCGAATATTGCGGCCCTTGGAGAAAGGCTCGCGCGGATGGACCGCTGGATTGTAGACCTTCATCGCCGTCTCGGTGCAGCGATCCCAGATGAACTGCTCCTTAGTCTGGTGCGGATAGAAGCGCGAATAGTCGATTGCATGATGGTCGACCTCGGTCCTGCCGTCGGTCATCCAGTCGGCGATCAGCTTGCCCATCCCAGGGCCGTCCTTGACCCAGATGGCGACGGCGTACCACAGGCCCCTCACCTTCTGGCTTTCGCCCATCGACGGGCCGCCGTCGGTGGTCACCTGCAGCAGGCCGTTGAATGAATGGCCCTCATTGTAGCCGAGTTCGCCCAGGATCGGCGTCAATTCCATGGCGCGCTCCAGCGGCGCCATGATCTGCTCCATGTCGAGGTCGCGCTGCGACGGCGAAAGCCGCGCCTCATGCTTTTCGAGCAGATCCCGCGGGTGGCAGAGACGCGGATTGGTCTCCTCGTAATAGCCCCATTCGATCTGCCCGCCCTCGGCGGTCTTCGGGTCGCCGGTGTCGCGCATATAGGCCGAATTGCCCTGGTCGCGCAGCAGCGGCCAGCCGATCTCCTTGCCGGTGCCGGCGAACTCGTTGTAGGGGCCGAAGAAGGTCAGCGGATGGTCGATCGGCATGACGGGGAGGTCTTCGCCGACCAGCGCGGCCGTCAATCGCCCCCAGATGCCGGTGCAGACCACGACATAGTCGGCTTCGATCGTGCCGCGCTCGGTGACCACGCCCTTGATGCGGCCGTCGTCGACGATCAGTTCCTTGGCCGAGGTGTTGGCGAAAGCCTGGAGCTTGCCGGTGGCGACGCCCTGGTCGACCAGCTTGCCGGCGACCGTCTGCGAGCGCGGGATGACGAGACCCGCATCCGGGTCCCACAGGCCGCCCTGCACCAGATGCTCCTCGATCAGCGGGAATTTTTCCTTGATCTCGGCCGGCTCGATGAGACGCGCGCGAGTGCCGAAGGCCTTGGCGGAAGCGACCTTGCGCTTGATCTCGTCCATGCGGCCGTCGTCGCCGACACGCGCCACCTCGAGGCCGCCGACGCGGGCGTAGTGGCCCATCTTCTCGTAGAAATCGATCGAGTAGAGCGTCGTCCAGCAGGACAGGAAATCATGGCTGGTCGTGTAGCAGAAGTCCGAGGCGTGCGCCGTCGAGCCGATATCGGTCGGGATGCCCGACTTATCGATGCCGACGATGTCGTCCCAGCCGCGCTCGATCAGGTGATGGGCGACGGACGCACCGACAATACCGCCCAGACCGACGATGACGACCTTCGCCTTTTTCGGAAACTCTGCCATGGCCCGCGACTCCAAAGGGATAAAAGCGGCGGGACTATAGGGCGGAGCGGCACTGCGATTGAAGCCTGTTTGCGACATTGGGAAAATGCCGTGCGACCAGACGGAGAAATGGCGCTATCCGGGCTCAGTCCAGCCCGGTCTTGCCTGGAGCCCAATAGGCCTTAGCCCTGATGCGTGACGACCCGACACCTGCACCCTTCAGTGCGCGACTGACATGCTGAATGGACTGGGCCTTGCCCGTCAGCACGAAATGCGCGTCGCCAGGGAGATGGGAAGACATTCCGGCCGCGGCAGCTTCTATATGCGCATCGCCTGCCACCCGGGCGATCACGTTGGCCTTGCTGAGGCCGATCGCCTCCAGCACCATCCGCGATTGCACGATGTCCGTCGCTTCGAAGATGTAGCTCACATTTACCCCCGCCGTGGCCTGAAGCGCTGCCGCTAGGCCGAAAGAGGTCTCGTCGCCGAACAGCACCAGCGACGTAAGGCCGGAGAGCTCAAGCGAGCGGCGCGGCCCGAAGAACTGGCAAGCATCGCCTTCGCGCAGTCCGCCAACCCATCGGCTGCTGGGTCCTTCACCATGCGCGAAGGCGAGCAACCGTGTTCTGCCGCGTTCGGCGTCCCACGCCATCGGCGTGTAGGTTCGCCAGGTCAGGCCCGCGCCCATCGATATCTGGAGCTTCTGACCGATGGCCCAGCCGACACCCCTGAGCGCCTCGCCCTCGAGATCGATCAGGCGGAAATGGTTCGACAAGGCCTCCACGGCGGCGATGCGTGCGGGGCGCATGAACCATCGCAGCAAGGTGCGCGTGACATAGCCCGGCTGAGGCGGTGACGTGATGTCTTGCAAGCGCTGATCGATCAAGGCTGTGCTCCGCTGCAGAAGGGGCTGGGGGGGGGGGGTCGACTGGAGCCGCTCGCGGCCCGATCACAACGGAGCGCGACAATTGTCGATGCCGCCCGTTTCCAGACCCCTGCGCAGTAGATCAGGGATACCGGGAACCGCCAGGGCCGCCTTCGCAAGTTCGGTGCCCAGACCTTCGTTCGGGTTCATTCCGGCATGGTCTCGGAGTGGCCTCCTCATCCGTTGTCTCGGTGCCCGGTTGCGCAATAGCTCGAGGCGCAAGAGAGTCTGACTATCGCCGACCGCGATATCGGCATCCTCAATGACGGCGGCTAACGCCGACGTCTCGTCCCGGAAAACGAAAGGCGAGCCTGCCGTCCGATCGGCGGTTATGCGTGCTCGGCCCGAGACGCTTGCGACCTCGCCCGAGCCAAGGACCAGCACCATGGCGGCGGTATGGGCCGGGTGCTGAATGTCATCGACGGCGCAGCCCGATCTACCGGTCTCGCCGGCCTCGATGCGCGCCAGTACACCGGCTGGATCGTCCTTCGGGCTGAGCTCGACGCGCCCTTCCGCATCGACTGTCGCCAGCGCCATGAAGCGATGGGCCGCCGCCAAGCCGTGAATACCTCGCGGCGCCAGCGTCTCGAGCAGCGACGTCCAGAATTCGGAGCGGATCAGCGCTTTGTCGCTGTGGCCGTAGCACTCTTCGACGGCGATATGGATTTGGCCGTCGCGAACCGCCCTCACCGTGCCGATGACGCGCATCGTCTCGCCGATACAGGGCAAAAGAAAGAGCGCGCCAAAGCCCTGGCTGGGAACCGCAAGCGCCGCGTCATCGAGCTGCGCGACGGGCAGCCGCAATTCATATGTATCGGCGCTGGCAAAGCCAGCCTCGCCGCCGCCAAGCGTGACACCGAGCCCGGACGCATCGCCGAATGCGGCGAACATCAGCGGCGAAGCCGCGATCCATCGCCGAGCCTGGCGATCGAGATGCCCGACGACGTGGAGGTTCATTGGTGGTGGGACCCCGGCTAGGCTTGACCTCAACAGAACGGCGCCATCGATCGGCTTGTTCATCGCATACCCTTTCCGGCGGCGGCCTGCGCGAAGCCGCCCGGCCACTCAATGACTGCCTAGTGGGCCAAATTCCCTTCGGTTCGAGGACAAGCATTACGATTTTCAACCGTTGGCAACATCGGGCAAATATGACAAAATGTTTTGAAATCCTGCCAAAATCTGTATAACCCGTCCGATGCCGATCCTCGACAAGCATCCCAAACCAGCCGATTTCCCCAATCCGGACGATGTGCCTCGCCCCGTTCTGATCTACGGCGTGACGCTGGAGACAGGCGTCATCGAGCTCACCCATCATAGGCATCGAAAGGCTCAGTTGCTGATGACCTTGCGCGGCGTCTTCACGTGCGAGGTGGAAACTGGGCTATGGCTGGTGCCGCCGCACTGCGCCATCTGGATTCCGGGCGGCGCGGTGCATGCCATGAAGGCCTCCGGGCCGATCGAAGGCTACAACGCCTTCATCGACCCGGCCGCCGCGAAGGGCCTGCCCTTGGCCTGCTGTACGCTGGCGGTCTCGCCGCTGCTGCGCGAATTGCTCGTCCGCGGCGCCAGCTTCCCGCTAGACTACCCCGAGGGTGGCCCGGAATCGCGTCTCGGCACACTGCTGCTCGACGAGATTGAGGCGGCCCCTATCGAGCGTCTGCACCTGCCGATGCCCACGGACGAGCGGCTGCGCCGCATCGCCGAGGCGATGATGGCCGACCCTGCCGACCGCGGCACAATGGAGACCTGGGCGCAACGCTTTGGGATGAGCGAGCGGACCTTGGCGCGAATACTCGACCGCGAGACGGGAATGAGCTTCGGCCGCTGGCGCCAGCAACTCATGATCATGCTTGCCTTGCAATGGATGGCCGCTGGCGCTTCAATCCAGAGCGTCGCGCTCGATCTCGGCTATGAGAGTGCTGGCAGCTTCGTGACCATGTTCCGCAAAGCGTTCGGCATCTCGCCCGGCCGCTACATGGCGGAACGGCGCGGCATCGCGGCTACGGCAGACAGCTGAACCTGGAGGATTTTGGAACCCCTACGCGAAGGCCCAGACGTCCTCGGCCTGGAAGCCGACCTGGTATCCGGCGGTCTTCAGTTTGACCACGACCTGGCCGATCTCGGCGGCCGGCAGCGCGCCGACCTCGATCTTGATCATGCCGGGACGATAGCGCTGGAGATCGAGTTGCTCGAACACCATCCAGTCGGCGCCCTCGCAGTCGACCAGGAAAGCGTCGATATGGGCGATGCCATTGCGGTCGAGCAGTGTCTGCAAGGTCTCCGACGGCACCTCGATGTCCTTCAGATGCGGCGCGAACTTGTTGAAATTGGCGTCGGCCTCGCCCCAGGCGTTCTTGCCCGACATCAGATTGGTGTCGGTCACCGACGAGCAGCCGATGAACTCGATCGGCAGCGTGCCGGCTTCCAGCGCCGCGGCATCGAATGTATGGACCGTGATCGTGCCCTTCGTCCTGGTCACCGCCACCGGTTCGATGACGAAGCGGCTGGTATCCGGGTAGTTGGCGCGCAGCCGCTTCTGATTGTAAGGGATCGGCTCGACCAGCATGGCACGGGCGCGCGGGATGCGGTGCAGCCAGGGCGTCACGTCGTCGAACAACGCGCCGTCGCAGGCGCCGACATTGACCATCTGGAACGGCCGGCCGCCGCCGCCGAAACGTGCCTTCAAGGCAGCTTTGGCCAGGAACTTTGTGCCGTGCAAAGAGGGGCCGCGATCGAGCAGTCCTGCCGGAAGGCCGAGCGACAAAAGAACGCGCGCGAGGCTGGACAACGAGCTCATGACTTGTCTCCGGGAATGACCTGCAGCGCCGAGCGGCGCCCACTCTGGCCCGCCGCCGCCCACAGCGCCATCATCGGCGCGGCGAGCAGCAGGAAGGGCGGCAGGAGGTTGGGGAAATAGATGCGGGTATCGTGGATCGGGAAGACGGCGAACTTCGCCAGCACGCCAAGCACCAGCGCCGCAAGCAGGATGCCGGCGCGGCGGTCGAGCCGGAAGCCTGCGCGGTCCAACCCAAACCAGCCGGCCAAGGCCAGCACCGAAACGCCGACCCAGCTATTGACGGTGACGGCGCGCACCACCGACGCGGCGAAGGCCTTCAGATAGGCGGCCACAGAGAACGGGGGCTCGAACCCGTCCATATTGTAGTGCTGCTCGATGCTGGAGAACCAGAGATGCGGCCACCAGCCAGGATGCTGGGCCCAGTGCGAGATGGCGAAATAGGCGATGAAGGATGCGGCGAAGCCGGCCAGCGCGCCCCACGCCCTCTCGCGGAAGGCGACGAGCAGCACCGCGAAAATGGCGAGGAAGACGATGTTGTCTGGCCTGGCCATGAACGCCAGGAAGAGCAGGACCGCCGTCGCCACCTCGCGCTTGCGCACATAGGCGAAGAGCCCGCCAAGGAACAGCGCTGAGCATAGAAGGTCGGGCGTCGAGGCGCGCGCTGCGCCGCCGAAATCAGCCATGATCAGGACCGCGCCGACGACCGGCGCCAGCGCCAGCGCGCCTTGCGCGCGCAGCCAGGCGAGCGTGACGGCGCCGAACAGAAGCACGGAAAACACCTGCACCAGCCGCATCGCCTCGACCGGTGAGACGACATGGCTGAGGCCGGACAGGATCTCGGCATAGAGGAACTTGATCCGGTACATGCCGAGCAGCGAGTGGAAGTCGGCGGCGTTCTCCGCCATGTGGCTGCGGAAGCCGCCGCCATCGTCGGTCAGAGTCTTGTAATCGCCGGCCGACACGCCGGCCTTGACCGTGCTGTAGGCGTAATCGTGCAGCGCCTGCGGATCGAGGTAGGCGCCTTCCTCGGCGATCGCCAGATAAGGCAGCATGTCCCAGTTGGCGTCGGGCATGAACCAGGCCGTCGCGGCAGTCAGCAGGATATAGAGCGAGAAGGCGATCGCCCCGATCGACGCCGCCCATTTCGCGTAAGTCCCCTCGCCCCACGCCAGGCCGGCGCCGGTCAGCCGTTCCAGCGGATGGGTCGGAGCGGACGGCCTGGTCAGCATCCTCAGCGGCCTCTATTTACCGACCTGGCTTTTCACGAAATCCTTCACGATCGCCACGATGCCGCGCGACAAGAGGCTGTCGAAGGCATCGACGAAGCGGTCGACATGCTCGGGCCGGCAGATCAGCGGCGGCTCGAGCCGGATGACGTTGCGGTTGTATTCGGTGAAGGCGACGAGCACGTCATAGTCGCGCAGCAGCAGCGAACCGACGAAGCCTGACAGCGAGCCCTTCAACTTGTCGTCGAGCATGCTGACCACCGGACGCAGCACCATCGGCAGGGTCTGCGAGAAATCGTGGAACTCGAGCCCGACCATGAGGCCCTTGCCGCGCACGTCCTTGATGATCTTCGGATATTTTTCCTTCAGCGCCTGCAGCCGCTGCAAAAGATACCCGCCGGTCGAGGCGGCATTGTCGATCAGCCCCTCGTCATAAAGCACATTGATGCCCTCGATCGCCGTGACGCAGGCCTCGCCCATGCCGCCGAAAGTCGCCATGGCGTGGATCATGGCCGTCTTCGGCGTGCCATAGGCCTTCATGTAGATTTCGCGCCTGGCGATCATCGCGCCGACCGCCGCCTTGCCGGCGCCGAGCGACTTCGCCAGCGCCGTCACGTCCGGCACCACGCCATAGTGCTCGAAGGCATAGAAGCGACCGGAGCGGCCATAGCCGCACTGCACTTCGTCCGCGACCCACAGCACGCCATGCTGGTCGCAAAGCACCCGCAGCTTCTGCCAATATTCGGCGGGCGCCTGGATGATGCCGCCGCCACCCTGGATGGTTTCGAGCACGATGACGCCGATCTCGGGGTCGCTCTTGAACAGGCGCTCGACGGCGTCGATGTCGCCGAACGGAACGCGCACGACATTGTCGGCCACCTTGAAGTCGGCGCGGTAGAGCTGGCCGTCGGTGATCGCCAGCACGCCCTTGGTCTTGCCGTGGAAGGAATTCTCGGCATAGACGATTTTCGGCCGCTTCGGGCCCGCGGCGCGCTCGGCGAGCTTCACCGCCGCCTCCATGGCCTCCGAACCGGATGAACCGAGGAACACCATGTCGAGATCGCCGGGCGAGCATGTGGCGATGTTATGCGCGAGCGCCGCGGCATATTGCGACATGAAGGCAATCGCGATCTCCTGGCGCTTTTCCTCCTGGAATCTCTTGCGGGCTTCCAGGATGCGCGGATGGTTGTGGCCGAAAGCCAGCGAACCGAAGCCGCCGAAGAAGTCGAGGATCTTGCGGCCGTTCTGATCGATGTAGAACATGCCCTCGGCGCGCTCGATCTTGACCTTGTGGAAGCCGAGCAGCTTCATGAAATGCAGCTGTCCAGGGTTGAGATGCGCCTTGAACAGGTCTGTGATGCGGGCGACGTCCAGCGCCTTGGCCTGTTCGACGCTGATCAGGTCGGGCTTGGCGATGGTCGCCGGCGACAGCGCCGGCGCGTCGACCAGCGTGCGCGTTCCGGTATGTTCCGGCTTGGCCATGACGGTCATCTGAAAATCTCCCCTTCGCGCTTTATTCGGCGGGAACCTGTTTGGTGGCGACGGCGTGGCCGTCCTTCTTGGCGCGGTATTCGCTGTAGGCGGCGATCAGCATGTCCTCATCGCGATATTGCGGCACCCAGCCGAGCTGGCGCTCGGCCTTGGACACGTCGAGCACGCATTCCTCGTCGGCGATCAGATACTGCTCCGGATCCAT
>RXJA01000326.1 GCA_003963455.1 Hyphomicrobiales bacterium | reverse complement strand
TAAAGGGGACGGACTGTAAATCCGTTGGCTTAGCCTACGTTGGTTCGAATCCAACCCTCTCCACCACTGCCGGCCCGGAAGCCCTGAACGAACAAGTCTCGGACCGAAAGTGCATGGCGCTTTTCGGGTGAATCCGGTACTTCAGTGTAAGGCGCGGGTATAGCTCAGTGGTAGAGCAGCAGCCTTCCAAGCTGAATATGCGGGTTCGATTCCCGCTACCCGCTCCAGATTTCCTCCTCGCGTGTTCCAAAAGAAAACGCCGCGCGCCGAGGCGCGCAGCGTTTCCGTTTCATCCAGCCGCTCAGCTGTTGAAGGCCGACGCGACCTGATGGTTCTGCGGCACCTGGCCGTTCGGCGTCAGCTTGTCGACGATGCCGGGAAGCGCCTGGGAAAGCTGCTGCAGCAGTTCCTGCTCGTTCATGCCGGTGCGTTGCGCGATCTCGCGGATCACCGCCGGACCGAGCGCCGAGCCGAGATCGCCCGGGTTGATCGGCTGGTTCTGGCCGGTGCCCACCCAGGAATCGGCGACATTGCCGTGACCGGCGTCCTTCAGCTTACCGAGCAGGCCGCCGAGACCGCCGAGCAAGCCGCCATCGGCGGACGCGTCGGTCCCGGCGGGCACCGGCGCTTGCGGCGCGGCCGGCTCTTCGCTTCTGCCGCTCAGCATCTTGCCGACCAAAAGCGCGCCAAGCGCGATCATCAGGGGTTTGGTGATATTGCCGCCGGGAACGGCGTTGTCGAAAAGGCCCATCGTGGATCTCCTTGTCCAGCCAAGTCCACCGGCCCCAGAATGGCGCAAACGGACGGAATTTCAAGCTGTCTTGAGCTTTTGACAATCATATGACCATGATGGCCCGGCGGGGAATTTGGAGGGAACCATGGGCATCATCAGTTGGATCATTCTCGGCATCATCGCCGGGTTCATCGGCAGCAAGATCGTCAACAAGACCGGTCAGGGCATGATCATGGATATCGTGCTCGGCATCGTCGGCGCCATCGTCGGTGGCGTGATCTTCAGCGCCTTCGGCGCGCAGGGGGTCACCGGCCTCAACATATGGAGCCTGATCGTGGCCGTGATCGGTTCGGTCGTCGTACTCTGGGCCTATCACCAGATCTCCGGCAAGCGGACGCTGTAGAGGTATAGGCGAGAAAGTCCGCGGCCCCGACGGGCGGCGGAGCGATCGTTGGGTTTCGCGCCGATGCGCCGCGCGATCACGCGCGGCGCATTGGCGCTGGACCGGCGCGAGGCAGCCAATGGCAGTCCAGATTCAAGGACTTCCCGTCACCTACTATCCGATCCCGAAAAGCGGCAGCAGCAGCGTCAAATACGCGCTGATGGCGCTTGACGGCGGGCAGGCGCCTCTCGCCGATCCCGACAATAAGGTCCATGATCATCTTTTCACCAGTTGGGTCGATCCGTTCGTGCCGGTCTATGACGGGCTGGGCGGCAAGTTCACCATCGTTCGTGATCCGCTGGAGCGGCTTCTCTCCGCCTATTCCAGCAGGATACTGGACGCCAACGTTCTGACGCGGCCGTCGGCAAAGGCCGAGATGCTCGAGGCTTTCGGACTGCCGACCGATCCGGATCTCGACACCTTCGTTCTCAACGTCGAAAAATACAGCGCGTCCTCGTGGGAAATCCAATTCCACGTCGCCTCCCCGCGCCATTTCGTCGGCTCCAGCCTTTTCCTGTTCGACCATGTCTTCAGTTTCGAAGAGATGGACAAGGTCGCGGCATTCCTGTCGTCGGTTAGCGGCAGGACAATCACCATGCCGAGGCTCCAGGCGGCAAGGAGCAGGGTCAGCCCGTCGGACCTGTCGCCGGCAGCGCTGGCGAAGGCGATGCGCTTCTGCCGATACGACTATGCGTTCCTCGTCGACTACTACGACCCGGCGAATTGGGGAGGAATCCCCAAGGGCGCGCCCGAGGACCCGTCCTCGCTCCACGTCGCGGGCGATTTCACCGTGCCTCGCGACGGCCGCCTCATATATCCGCGCACGCTGCGCAATCTCCGGGATTTCCTCGCCAGGCGCCCGCTGGCGATGCGCGTGGGTCACTAGGACATGATGCCAAAAAGTGTGAAGCGGTTTTCGGAGGACATCATTCTCTAGATCAGTTGCGGATCGGGCAGCTTCAGGCAACGACCGCCAGGCGCCGACGCCTTTCGTCGAGCGAGACGATCGCCAGGCCGCTGGCCATCACCAGCAGGATGCCGCAGACGGCGAGCGCGTTGGGGAATTGACCGAACACCAGCAAGCCGGAAATCACCGCCCAGACGGTGAAGCAATAGAAGAAGGGCGCCACCGCGCTTGTCGGCCCGACCCGGTAGGCCATGAAGATGAAGAAATGGCCGAAGATCAGGAAGAAGCCGGCTCCCGCTATCAGGAGCAGATGATGGCCCGCGGGCATCACCCATTGCTCGGAGACGAGATGCGCCGCGCCTGACCCTACCAGCACCACCACAACCGCGGAAATGGCGACGATCATGCCAGGCACGTCGGCACCCACCTTGCGGCCGGCAAGATCGCGCACCGCCGCGAAGGCCGCGTTGCCGAGCGCGAGCAGCGCATAGACCGAAATGCCTTGCATGGTCGGCTGCGCCACCATGAGCGCCCCGACAAAGCCGAGGCCGATCAGCGCCATGCGCGTGGCGCCGATCTTCTCGCCGAACAGCATCGAGGAGCCGACCAGCACGATAAGCGGCGTGATCTGCCCGAGCGCGGTGGAATCCGCGATCTGCATGTTGGCC
>RXJA01000388.1 GCA_003963455.1 Hyphomicrobiales bacterium | reverse complement strand
GACTTTTTCCGGCCAGGCCATGGCCCAGGTCAAGGAACTCGGCAAGGGCGAGGGCCAGGTCAACATCGTTGCCTGGCCGGGCTACATCGAGCGTGGCGAGACCGACAAGGGCTATGACTGGGTGACTGCTTTCGAGAAGGAAAGCGGCTGCAAGGTCAACGTCAAGACCGCCAACACCTCGGACGAGATGGTCTCGCTGATGAATGAGGGTGGCTTCGATCTGGTCACCGCCTCGGGCGATGCATCGCTGCGCCTCGTCGCCGGCAAGCGCGTTCAGCCGATCAACACCGATCTCATCCCGAGCTGGAAGACTGTCGACGACCGCCTGAAGGACGCGCCGTGGTTCACCGTCGACAAGGTGCATTACGGCGTTCCCTACCAGTGGGGCCCCAACATCCTGATGTACAACACCGATGTCTTCAAGGAAGCGCCCAAGAGCTGGAATGTCGTCTTCGAGGAAATGAAGCTGCCCGACGGCAAGTCGAACAAGGGTCGCGTCCAGGCCTATGACGGCCCGATCCACATCGCCGACGCCGCGAACTACCTGATGTTCCACAAGCCGGAACTCGGCATCAAGGACCCCTACGAGCTGAACGAGGACCAGTACAAGGCGGCGCTCGATCTCCTGCGCACCCAGCGCACGCTGGTCGGCCGCTACTGGCATGATGCCGCGATCCAGGTCGACGACTTCCAGAACGAGGGCGTGGTCGCCTCCGGCTCATGGCCCTATCAGGTCAACACGCTGGTCGCCGCCAAGAAGCCGGTCGCCTCGACCGTGCCGGAGGAAGGCGTCACCGGTTGGGCCGACACCACCATGATGGAAGCCGACGCGGCCCATCCGAACTGCGCCTATATGTGGCTCGAGCACTCGCTCTCGCCGAAGGTCCAGGGCGACGTCTCGGCCTGGTTCGGCTCGCTGCCGGTCGTGCCCGCCGCCTGCAAGGGCAACGAGCTGCTCGGCGAGGAAGGCTGCAAGACCAACGGCTACGAGAATTTCGACAAGATCAAGTTCTGGAAGACGCCGGTGTCGAAATGCGCCACCCAGAACGACCAGTGCGTGCCTTACTACCGCTGGGTGTCGGACTATATCGGCGTCATCGGCGGGCGTTGATCTCGCTCGCCCTCTTCCTTGTGGGGAGGGGCGATGCTTGAGCGTCGGGGTGGAGGCGACCTCCACCCGCGACTTCACCGCGACCTCCCCACAAGGAGGAGGTAGGGCGTCGCACGAACTCATCCTCGTTTGACCCGGCAACTGAATTGACAGGGCCCATGACCTCCGCCGTTTCCTTCAAACAAGTCTCGCGCCATTTCGGCAGCGTGCGCGCTGTCGACGCGGTCGATCTGGAGATCGCGCCCGGCGAGTTCTTCGCCATGCTCGGGCCGTCCGGGTCCGGCAAGACGACCTGCCTCAGGCTGATCGCCGGCTTCGAGCAGCCGACGGCGGGTTCCATCTCCATCTTCGGCGAGCGCGCCGAAGGCGTTCCGCCCTATCGCCGCAACGTCAACACCGTCTTCCAGGACTACGCGCTGTTCCCGCATCTCAACGTGCTCGACAACGTCGCCTACGGCCTGATGGTCAAGGGCGTCGGCAAGGCCGAGCGGCTGAAGGCGGCGGAAGAGGCGCTGTCGCTGGTGCGCCTGCCGGGCTATGGCGCGCGCCGCCCCGGCCAGCTCTCCGGCGGCCAGCGCCAGCGCGTCGCGCTTGCCCGCGCGCTGGTCAACCAGCCCAAGGTGCTCTTGCTCGACGAGCCGCTCGGCGCGCTCGACCTCAAGCTGCGCGAGAACATGCAGGAGGAATTGAAGTCGCTGCAGAAGGCGCTCGGCATCACTTTCGTCTTCGTCACCCACGACCAGGGCGAGGCGCTTTCCATGGCCGACCGCGTCGCCGTCTTCAACGACGGCAGGATCATGCAGGTCGGCACGCCGGAAGACATCTACCAGCGCCCGAACACGCGCTTCGTCGCCGATTTCGTCGGCTCGTCCAACGTGCTGCCGCCGGATTTCGTCCAGCGCTACTCCGGTCAGCATCGCTGGGGAAGCCTTCGCCCCGAATCCATCCGTGTTTCAAGCGCGACAGGCGGCGACGGCGTCGCCGCGCGCCTGGTCGGCACCAATTATCTCGGCGCCACGACAAGGCTGGCGCTGGATGCCGACGGGCTGAGGCTGCATGCCGTCGTGCCGGCGGGCACGGCGCTGCCGGCGGAAGGCGAGGCGGTGATGCTGACCTTCAACCGCGAGAGCCTGCATCTGATGGACGAGCCGGCATGAGCATCGATGCCACCATCTCGCGCGCGCCCACCCCAGCCATCCTGCCGGGCAGCGGCGGCCTGCGCGGCGCCTTCTCCGATCTCTTCTGGCGCCGGCCGAAGCTTCTGCTGCTCCTGATGCTCCTGCCGCCGCTTCTGTGGCTGGGCATCGTCTATATCGGTTCGCTCTTCGCGCTGCTGGCGCAGAGCTTCTTCTCCATCGACGAGTTCTCCGGCCTCATCAACCGCGAGTTCACGCTGAAGACCTATGGCGACCTGTTCCAGCCCGCCAATCTCGACATCATCCTGCGCACGGTGACGATGGCGGCGTTGGTCACGCTGGCCTCCGCGGTCGTCGCTTTCCCCATCGCCTATTATGCGGCGCGCTATGCGCGCGGCCGCTGGAAGGCGCTGTTCTATCTCGGCGTCATGCTGCCGCTGTGGTCGAGCTATCTGGTCAAGATCTACGCCTG
>RXJA01000299.1 GCA_003963455.1 Hyphomicrobiales bacterium | reverse complement strand
ACACGGTGGCGATGGCCAAGCTCGTGTTCGGCGACGACTTCGTCGAGAACAACACGGTGCTGACCAGCCTGATCAACGCCAACTCGCCGATGGTGTTCGACGAGACCATGCTCGGCGCCCTGAAAGTCTATTCGCGCCATAACCAGGCCTGCATCGTGACCCCGTTCATCCTGGCCGGCGCGATGAGCCCGGTGACGGTTGCCGGCACGCTGACGCAGGTGCTGGCCGAGGTGCTCGCCGGCGCCTCGTTCACCCAACTGATCAGGCCCGGCGCGCCGGTGTTGTTCGGCACCTTCGCCTCGTCGATCTCGATGCAGTCGGGCGCTCCGACCTTCGGCACGCCGGAACCGTCGCTGGTCTCCTATGGCGCCGCCCAGCTCGCGCGCCGGCTCGGCTTGCCGTTCCGCACCGGCGGCTCGCTCTGCGCCTCGAAGGTTCCTGACGCGCAGGCAGCTTATGAGAGCGCCAACACGCTCAACTCCACGATCCTCGCCGGCACCAATTTCGTGCTGCATTCGGCGGGCTGGCTGGAGGGGGGGCTCGCCTCCTGCTACGAAAAGTTCATGATGGATATCGACCAGCTCGGCATGCAGCAGAAATTCTGCGAAGGCGTCGACCTGTCGGAAAACGGGCAGGCGATGGACGCCATCCGCCAAGTCGGCCCGGGCAGCCACTATCTCGGCTGCGACCATACCCAGGCGAATTTCCAGACGGCCTTCTACCGCTCCAACATCGCCGACAACAATTCCTACGAGCAATGGCTGGCCGAGGGCGAGAAGACCGCGCCGCAGCGCGCAAACGAGCTGGCACGCCGCTGGCTGGAAAGCTACGAGGCGCCACATCTCGATCCGGCCATCGACGAGGCGCTGAAGGACTTCATCGCCAAGAAGAAAGCCTCGATGGCCGACGCCTTCACGTGAAAGGAGCCCGATTCAGGCCGGGCTAAAGTCGCCAACATCATTCACAAGGAAGTCTGGCGGAGCGCGTTCTCCGAACCGGACCGGAAGGGATGACTCTTTCACGCGACCTTGTCGGGGAGGTCGCGAACGCGCTCTCGGCCAACGGCTTGATCCTTCGCGGCGGTTTCGGCTTCGGCGACGATGAGATGGCGCCAGCGGCAAGCTCCGGGGTTCCGGCCAAATCGGTGCTGCTGGTCGGGCAGGCGGGCGCGGCGCCCTGGCCGCATTTCCAGCGCTGGCTTGGGCAACCGGGGAGGCCGGTCGCCAATCCGCTCGACACATGGTCGCGCGAGGTGATCGGCGCTGTCGCGCGAAGCTGCGGCGCCCGCGCGGTTTCGCCTTCCGACCGGCCCTATCTGCCGTTCCAGCAATGGGCGATGCGGGCCGAGGGGCTGAAGCCGTCGCCGCTCGGCGTTCTGATGCACCCGCAATACGGGCTATGGCATGCCTATCGCGGCGCATTGCTGTTCGAGGACGAGATTTCTCCCCCCGAAGCTCATGAAGCGATTCATCTTTGCGACACATGTGTCGATAAACCCTGCCTGAAATCCTGTCCGGTCGATGCCTATTCCGGACAGGGCTTTGCCCATGAAGCCTGTCTCGACCATGTTCGCGGCCCCCGCGGCGAGCCCTGCCGCACCGGTGGATGCCTCGACCGCAACGCCTGCCCCTACGGGACAGACTATCGCTATCCGCCCGAGGTGCAGGCCTTTCATATGGCGGCCTTCGCGCGGCTCTAGGAGGCGGGCCGGTCGCACGAAATCTTGAACGGCCCGGCTCGGGAATGGCTTGCCGGAACGGCGCGTGCCGATATCTAACGCGCGGCAGGCAACGGAGAGCATCATGGCTGGAAAGCAGATCGAGATCGAAACCCGGGACGGCAAGGCGAAGAGCGGTCTTTTCCGACCGTCCGGCGCGGCCAAGGCAGGCGTCATCCTCTATATGGACGCTTTCGGCCCGCGCCCGGCGCTTGACGGGATGGCCGAGCGGCTTGCCGGCGACGGCTACGCCGTGCTGGTGCCCGATCTCTTCTATCGCAACGCTCCCTATGGTCCCTTCGACGCCAAGACGGCCTTCACGGTGGAGGAAACCAAGACCAGGTTGATGACGCTGGTGACCGGTACCACGCAGGAGATGACCATTCGCGACAGCGGCGCCTTTCTTGATGCGCTCACGGCCGAAGGCATCGACGGGCCGGTCGGCGTCGTTGGCTATTGCATGGGCGGAGCGCGGTCGCTGAACGCGGCGGCGACCCATCCCGACCGCATCGTCGCCGCGGCGAGCTTCCATGGCGGCAATCTGGCCAGCGATGCGCCCGACAGCCCGCACCGCAAGGCTGCCTCGATCAAGGCGCGCGTCTATGTCGGCGTTGCCGGCGTCGACCGCAGCTTCCCGCCGGAACAGTCGGGGCGTCTGGCCGAGGCGCTCAGGGTTGCGGAAGTCGACCACACGATCGAGAATTATGTCGGCGTTGGCCATGGCTGGTGCATCAAGGACCACAGCGTCTATGACGAGGCGGGCGCCGAGAGGCATTGGAAGCGGTTGACGACGTTTTTCAAAGAAACGCTGGGATAGCACTCTTTCGCACATTGTCGGGAGGAGACGTCGTAGTGCGGACCTTCGAAAGTTCGCGCTGCCCCTCATCCGTCCTTCGGACACCTTCTCCCCGTGGAACGGGGAGAAGGAAAACGCTGCCTCAAAAAAATCTTTCCATCGCCCCAAGGATTGGTCATTAGCCTTCGTCCAACAGGCAAATGATGGCGATGATGCTGGACGACAGCGAAGCCTCCGATGCCGAATTGATCGGGCG
>RXJA01000572.1 GCA_003963455.1 Hyphomicrobiales bacterium | reverse complement strand
GCATGTGGGACTTCAGCATCGCCAGGTCGGTGTCCATCATGATGCGGACATGGCCGTTCATCGTCTTTCGCATGATCGTCTATTTCGGCATCACCGTCGCCTACATCATGGCGACCGGCACGGGCGCCAGCGTCGGCTACGGCGTCGGTCACATCTCGACCGATCCGGATGGCCCGGCGTCCTTCGCGCTCTGGGGCGGCGTGGTCGGCTTCGGCATCGTCTCGATCGCCGTCTACTGGATTCGCGAATACATCCTTTATGTGCTGAAAGCGGGCCATATCGCCGTCATGGTGCATCTGATCGACGGCGATGACGTTCCCGACGGCCAGGGCCAGATCGCCTATGCCAAGGAAGTGGTCACCCAGCGCTTTGCCGAGGCCAACATCCTTTTCGTCGTCGACCAACTGGTCAAGGGCGCCATCCGCGCCATCACCGGTCTGATCGGCGGCATCGCGGCGTTCCTGCCCATTCCGGGCCTGAGCGGGCTGGTCAGCTTCATCAACACCGTCATCCGCATCTCGTTGACCTATGTCGACGAGATCATCCTCGGCTACAACATCCGCATCAATTCGAACTCGCCATTCGAGACCGCGCGGCAAGGCGTCGTTCTCTACGCGCAAAACGGCAAGCACATGGTCAAGAACGCCGTCTGGCTGGCGGCGATCATGTGGGGCGTGTCCTTCGTCATCTTCCTGTTGATGCTGGCGCCGGCAGCCGCGATCCTGTGGGTCATGCCGGGCCAACTCGCCGGCTGGGCCTTCGTGCTGGCCATCGTCTTTGCCTGGGCCTTCAAGGCGGCCTTCATCGAGCCTTTCGCCATCGCTTCGCTGATGCAGGTCTATTTCGAAGCCATCGAAGGCCAGACGCCCAATCCCGAATGGGACCGACGCCTCGCCGAGGCGTCGTCCAAGTTCAGGGAACTGCGCGACAGGGCCCTGGGCTCCTTCGGCGGCGGCTCGCGCTGGGATACGCCCCGAGCCGCTTGACCGGCGGCTGCACGATGCGAAGCGGCCTGATCACGGTTTCGGCGGGCCGCCAAGCCGCGCGATCGCCGATTTGAGTGGCGCCTCGCCGGCGCCGCGAAACGTCTCGCTCATCACCAGTTCGGGCAGCGGCAGGCGCTTTCCCCAGCCATGCGCCTCGAGGTCCGGCTTCGGCGCGAATGCCGAGACGCGGCCGACGCACAGATAGGCGATCGGAGTGACATGCTCGGGGATCGACAGGAGCTGCTTCAGCGCCTCGGTTTCGATGATGCTCACCCAGCCGACGCCGACACCTTCGGCCCGCGCCGCCAGCCAGAAATTCTGCACCGCGCAGACGGTGCTGTAGAGATCCATCTCCGGATTGTGCCAGCGCCCGAGCGGCGAGTCCTTCGAACGCTGCCGGTCGCAGGTAATGCACAGATTGAGCGCGCTTTCGCAGATGCCTTCGAGCTTCAGCTTGCGGTAGAGCGCCTGCCGCTCCGCCTCGATCGCCGGCAGCTCCTGCTCGCGCGCGGCGAGGAACAGGTCGCGCACTTGTCTGCGCCGCTCGGCATCGCGGATGACGATGAAGTTCCAAGGCTGCATATAGCCGACCGACGGCGCGTGGTGCGCGGCGGTGATGAGCCGCGCCAGCACACTGTCATCGAGATCGTCGGCGACGAAATGGCTGCGCACGTCACGCCTGGTGAACATCGCCCGGTAGACCGCGTCGCGCGCCAGTTGGTCAAAATCATCGCCGCACGCGGCGATCGCTGCTGCCGTCATCGCTTTTCCCCTTGCGACAAGCAGTCTTCCGCCTGACCAAGCGGAAGACCATGTCTGCCGGGCCGGTCTTCTGGCTCGGGATCGTCCCGCTTCCGGCGCCTTCCCGTCATGGACAGTGGCCTTGCCGGCGCGGTCCCCCTCACAGCGTTGGGCACGCCACGGAGTTCAACCGTGTTCCCGATTCTCCCGCGTCGCGGGCACCAGGCAGCATCGCGACCTTATCGCGAAGCTTGGGCCGCGCCAATGGCGCGGGCGACATGGGCTGACGCAATTTTCCCCAGCCATTCGGCTGGCAAACATGGTCATCCACGCCGCGGGTGCCTAGATTAGGCGCCATGGCCACCCGTCTCTACACGCACCCGATCTTCCTGGAACACCTCACGCCGCCCGGCCACCCCGAGCGGCCCGATCGTCTGCGCGCTATCGAGCGCGTGCTGGACGACGAGGCTTTTTCGGCGCTCGATCGCGTCAAGGCGCCGGAAGGCGACGAAGCGACGATCCTTTATGCGCACCCCAGGGACTACATCGAGCGCGTGCGTGCCGCGATCCCTCAGAGCGGCATCGTCTCGATCGACGCCGACACCAGCGCCAGCCCGAAAAGCTGGCAGGCCGCGGTGACGGCGATCGGCGCCGCCAATGCGGCTGTGGACGATGTCTTCGAGGGGCGCGCCGACAATGTCTTCGTCGCCGCGCGTCCGCCCGGCCACCACGCCGAAAAGACCACGGCGATGGGTTTCTGCCTGTTCAACACGGCCGCGATCGCCGCCCGCTACGCGCAGAAGAAGCATCAGGCCGAGCGCGTCGCCATCGTCGACTGGGACGTCCATCACGGCAACGGCACGCAGGACATCTTTTGGGACGATCCGTCGGTGCTCTATTGCTCGACGCACCAGATGCCGCTTTACCCGGGCACCGGGGCGAGCAGCGAGACCGGCACCGGCAACATCGTCAACGCGCCGCTGGCGCCGCGGACCGGCAGCGAGGTCTTCCGTGACGCTTTCCTGTCGCGCGTGCTGCCCTCGATCGACGCGTTCGCGCCGGACCTGATCATCATTTCCGCCGGCTTCGACGCGCACCACCGCGACCCGCTGGCCGAGATCAACCTGACCGAGGATGATTTCGACTGGGCGACCGGCAAGCTGATGGAGCGCGCCGGCCGCTACAGCGGCAACAGGCTCGTCAGCCTGCTGGAAGGCGGCTACGATCTGCACGGACTGGCATTTTCAGTCGCCGCCCATGTCGGGCGGCTGATGAAGGGATAGGTTATGGCTGTTGAAGGCAATGAGGACGTCAAGGCGATGAGCTTCGAACAGGCGCTCGACGCGCTGGAGAAGATCGTCGATGATCTGGAGCGCGGCGACGTCCCGCTCGACCAGTCGATCAGGATCTATGAGCGCGGCGAGGCGCTGAAGGCGCATTGCGACCGGCTGCTGAAGGCGGCCGAGGACAAGGTCGAGAAGATCAGGCTGTCGCGCGACGGCAAGCCGGTCGGAACGGAGCCGTTGGACGCGGAATAGATCAGGGCTAGGGTGGGGATGAAAAGCAGGTAAGGAGTTCAAGCCATGTGCCGCAACATCAAGACCCTGGCCAATTTCGAGCCGCCGGCGACCAATGACGAAGTGCATGACGCGGCGCTGCAATTCGTGCGCAAGCTGAGCGGCTCGACCAAGCCGTCCAAGCGCAACGAGCATGCCTTCCACCATGCCGTCGAGGCGATCGCCGCCATCGCGCGCGAATTGATCGATTCGCTCGAAACCAACCAGGAGCCGCGCAACCGCGAGGAAGAGGCCGCCAAGGCGAAGGCCAGGTCGGCGCTGCGTTTCGCCTGAGGAATAGTCATGAGCTTTTTTCCCGGAAACGATCCCGAACCCGGCGATGCCTTTGCCTGCGACCAGATCGAGCTGATGGTCATCCCCAACGCCAAGGACATTGGCGGTTTCGAGGTGCGGCGCGCCTTGCCGACGGCAAAACGGCGCCTGGTCGGGCCGTTCATCTTCTTTGATCGCATGGGCCCGGCCATCCTGCGCGCCGGCCACGCGCTCGATGTGCGCCCGCATCCGCATATCGGGCTTTCCACCGTCACCTACCTGTTCGACGGCAAGATCAGGCATCGCGACTCGCTCGGCACCGAAATGGTGATCGCGCCGGGCGACGTGAATTTGATGACCGCCGGGCGCGGCATCGTCCACTCCGAGCGCACGCCGGAGGAACTTCGTGGCGCGCCGATGTCGATCTCCGGCCTGCAGACCTGGCTGGCGCTGCCGGACGGCAAGGAGGAGATTGCCCCGGTGTTCGCGAACACGTCTGTGGCCCGCCTGCCCGGGATCGATGCCGAAGGCGTCAGCGGCCGCGTCGTCATCGGTGAATTCTCAGGGCTGCGCTCGCCCGTGGCGACCGCCTCGGACACGCTTTATGCCGACCTGCGTCTGTCGGCGGGTGCTGCGGTGAAAATCCCTGCCGATGCCGAGGAGCGCGCCATCTACACGCTGGAAGGCGAGGTCTCGATCGCCGGCGATGTCTTTCCGGCCGAGCGGCTTCTGGTGTTCAAGCCTGGCGAGGAGATCGTCGTCTCCTCCGAGCGCGGCGCGCATTTCATGCTGTTCGGCGGCGCCTCGCTGGGCTCCCAGCGCTACATCTGGTGGAATTTCGTCTCGTCCTCGAAGGAACGCATCGAACAGGCCAAGCAGGAATGGAAGACAGGCCGCTTCGAAATCGTTCCTGGCGATGAGGAGGAGTTCATTCCTTTGCCGGAGAACTAGAGCAATTCCAGGAAAAGTGTGAAACGGTTTTCCGTCCGGAATTGCGTCAAAACAAGGAGATAGAGCTGTTCGCCGTTTCCGTGAAACGGTGAAACGCTCTAGGACTGCTCGACCCGCGCGTCCCTGGCGCGCATTTACATTCTCCCGCCGGCAGCCTATTGCCGCGCATGATTATGGCGCAATTTGCTTGTAGCGCCGTGTTCGATCGATTGAGGCAGGACGCGACCGAGTGAAGCCAGACACGCCGCTGCTCGACAAGGTCCGCATTCCGGCGGATTTGCGGACGCTAGACGAAAGCGCGCTGCCGCAGCTGGCCGCCGAACTGCGCGCCGAGCTCATCGACGCCGTTTCGCAGACGGGTGGCCATCTCGGCGCCGGCCTCGGCGTCGTCGAGCTGACGGTCGCGCTGCACTATGTCTTCAACACGCCGGATGACCGGCTGATCTGGGACGTCGGCCACCAGGCCTATCCGCACAAGATCCTGACCGGCCGCCGCGACCGCATCCGCACGCTGCGCCAGGAAGGCGGCCTCTCCGGTTTCACCCGGCGGGCCGAGAGCGAATACGATCCGTTCGGCGCAGCACACTCCTCGACCTCGATTTCGGCCGGCCTCGGCATGGCCATGGGTCGCGACCTGTCGGGCGGCCGCAACAATGTCATTTCCGTCATCGGCGACGGCTCGATGTCGGCCGGCATGGCCTTCGAGGCGCTGAATAATGCCGGCGCGCTCGATGCCCGCCTCATCGTCATCCTCAACGACAACGACATGTCGATCGCGCCGCCGACCGGCGCCATGAGCGCCTATCTGGCCAGGCTCGCCTCCGGCAAGGCGTATCTGGGCCTGCGCGATTTCGGCAAGAAGCTGACCTCCTATCTCGGCAAGCGCGCCGACCGTGCCATCACCCGCGCCGTCGAGCATGCGCGCGGCTATGTCACCGGCGGCACTTTGTTCGAGGAGCTTGGTTTTTACCATATCGGTCCGATCGACGGGCACAATCTGGAGCACCTGATCCCGGTGCTGAGGAATGTCCGCGACAATGCCGGCGGCCCAGTGCTGATCCATGTCGTGACCCAGAAGGGCAAGGGCTACGCGCCGGCGGAGGCCGCGGCCGACAAATATCACGGCGTCAACAAGTTCGACGTCATCACCGGCGCGCAGGCCAAGGCGCCGGCCAACGCGCCCGCCTACACCAAGGTCTTCGCCGAGAGCCTGATCCAGGAAGCGCGCCAGGACGACCGCATCGTCGCCATCACCGCCGCTATGCCGAGCGGCACCGGCCTGGACCTCTTCGGCGAGGTGTTTCCGACCAGGACCTTCGATGTCGGCATTGCCGAGCAGCATGCGGTGACCTTCGCCGCGGGGCTGGCCACCGAAGGCTACAAGCCTTTCGCCGCGATCTACTCGACCTTCCTGCAACGCGCCTATGACCAGGTCGTCCACGACGTCGCGATCCAGAAGCTGCCGGTGCGCTTCCCGATCGACCGCGCCGGCTTCGTCGGCGCCGACGGCGCCACCCATTGCGGCGCCTTCGACACCACCTTCCTCGCTACGCTGCCGGGCTTCGTCGTCATGGCCGCGGCCGACGAGGCGGAACTGCGCCATATGGTGCGCACCGCGGCGTCCTATGATGACGGCCCGATCGCCTTCCGCTATCCGCGCGGCAACGGCGTCGGCGTCGACATGCCGGAGCGCGGCTCGCTGCTCGACATCGGCAAGGGCCGTATTCTCAAGGAAGGGACCAAGGTGGCGCTACTGTCCTTCGGCACGCGGCTGCAGGATTGCCTTCTGGCCGCCGAGGAACTCGGCGCTGCGGGCCTCTCCGCCACCGTCGCCGACGCCCGCTTCGCCAAGCCGCTGGACGAGGATCTCATCCGCCGCCTTGCCCGCTCGCATGAAGTGCTGGTCACCGTGGAAGAGGGCGCCATCGGCGGCTTCGCTGCCCAAGTGCTGCATTTCCTTGCCCATGAGGGACTGCTGGAAAGCGGCCTCAAGGTGCGGCCGCTGGTGTTGCCGGATGTGTTCACGGACCACGCCAAGCCGGAGAAGATGTATGCCGACGCCGGCCTGGATTCGGCGGGCATCGTACGCACCGTCTTTGCCGCGCTTGGCCATGGCGTTCAGGCGCAGCGCGCCTGAATCGAAACTTCAATTCCCTGAATCAATTTGCCGGCTTCCGGCTTCAAGCTTTTGTTAACGCTTCCGTTTGGCGGTTCGCTTACCCTGTCTCTTGGCCGATTTTCAACGGCGCCCTGCTAGAACTTCGAGCCAGGCAGGGAGATAACAAGAATGAAGACGCTTCTGTGCTGCATGGCCCTTTTGGCGGCCATGGCGGCGCCGGCGGCAGCCGAGACGCGCTACGACCGCAACCTCGAAAAGGCGGTGCTGGATATCGTCGCCGGCAAGATGGGCAACATCCGCGGCGGCTTTTCCTACAGGCAGCCGCCCCAGTTCGTGGTGTTGCCGGATGCCCCGCCGCCCGTGCCGGCTCCGGCTGAACCTCCGCGCAAGGAAGCCTCCGGCAATGATGGCCTGATGCCGGCCGTCGAGCGCCAGGTTTCGCGAACCGTTTTCTAGATCAGGATGACATTCCGTTGAAATGCCATCCAGATCCAACTCTTTGTTGGAGCATGATCTTGTCCGAAAACCGGTTCTCACTTTTCGGGGTCATGCTCTAAAACCACATATCGCGCACGCAGCGGCCGTCGCGCGGCAGGTCGTCAAACGTAACGAGGCCATCGAAGTGGTCGATCGGCAGGTCGGCGACTTCCTCCGGCGGCGCCAGCCTGACATTGACGGCGATGCGCGTGCGGCCGCTCTTGCCCGAATGCAGGCCGCGCCAGGCGACCACGCAGGCGCAGTTCGGACAGAACAGGATTTCAAGCGAGGGTTCGGCCGCCTCGGCGCGCGTGTAGGATTTCACCGGTCCGGCGACGCGGATGCGCTCGTCGGCATAGTCATAAGCCCAAAGCGTGCCGTAGCGGCGGCAAAGCGTGCAATTGCACGCGGTGATTCCGCCGGGATCGCCTTCCAGCGTCCAATGAGCCGCGCCGCAATGACAGGTACCCTTCAGCATTGCCACCTCCACCGAGCGATGAACGACCTGTTCCCGCCGGCATTCTGAAGCCTATCGCGCCATATTCAACCCATTGCGTTCGCGCCCGGCTTTCGCCAATGAAGGCCGATGAGTTTCCCTCAGCCAGCCAGCCAGCGCCAGCGGCTCGACGAATTGCTCGTCGCGCGCGGCCTGTTCGCCAGCCGCTCGCGTGCCCGCGACGCGATCGAGCGCGGCACGGTGACGGTCGACGGTATTGTTGCCCGCAAACCCGGCCAGCCCGTCGCGCAGGATTGCCTGGTCGCCGTCGACGATCCGGCGCAGGCCTATGTGTCGCGTGCCGCGCTGAAGCTGATCGCCGGCCTCGACCGTTTCGGCCTGGACCCTTCCGGCAGCGAGGCGCTCGATATCGGCGCCTCGACCGGCGGCTTCACCCAGGTGCTGCTGAAACGCGGCGCGGCCCATGTCACGGCGATCGATGTCGGCCACGGCCAGATGCATCCCGACATTTCCGGCGACCCGCGCGTGACGGTGGTCGAAGGGCTGAACGCCCGCGATCTGACGGCGGCCGAGCTCGGCCACCGCATTCCCGGATTCCTGGTTTGCGACGTCAGCTTCATCTCGCTGAAGCTTGCGCTGCCGCCGGCGCTGGAATTGGCGGGCGAGGGCGCCAAGGCAATTCTTCTTGTCAAGCCTCAATTCGAGGCCGGCCGCGAGGCGATCGGCAAGGGCGGCCTGCTCAAGGATCCGGCTGATGCCGGGCGCGTAGCCGAAAGCCTGCGCGACTGGCTTGCCGGCATCCCCGGCTGGCGTGTGCTGGGACTCCATCCTTCGCCGATCGAAGGCGGCGACGGCAACCGCGAGTTCCTGCTCGCCGCCATGAAGGACGCGCGATGAGCACACGCTTCACGATCGCGAGGCTGGGCTCGCAGGGCGACGGCGTCGCCAATGCCGAAGGCGGTGAGGTCTTCATCCCCTTCACGCTGCCGGGTGAAACCGTCACGGCCGCGCGCCAGAAGGACCGTGCCACGCTGATGTCGGTGCTGGAAGCCTCGCCGCTCAGGATCGACCCGGCCTGCCGCCATTTCACTGAATGCGGCGGCTGCGCGCTCCAGCATTTCGGAGCCGAGGCCTACCAGCAATGGAAGCGGGAGAAAGTGGCGCAGGCGCTGAAGGGCAAGGGCATCGCTTGCGACGTCGCCGCGCTGGTGCCGTGCGCGCCGCACACCCGCCGCCGCGTCACCTTCAGCGCCAGGCGCACCGAGGCCGGCATGCTGCTCGGCTTCGTGCGCGCGCTCTCCTCCGAGATCATCCCGATCGAGGAATGCCCCATCTCGCTTCCGGCGATCGAGTCCGCGCTCGACAAGTTGCGCGCCCTGGCTGACTTGGTTTGTGCGACGCCGAAAGCGTTTCATATGACGGTGACCGTCACCGCTTCGGGCCTCGACATAGCCGTCCACGATGCCGGCAAGCTTGGCGATCACCAGCGCCGCATCGCCTCCAACTTCGTCATGGCCGAGGGCCTGGCCAGGCTTTCCGTGGATGGCGAGATCGTCGTCGAGCCGAAGAAGCCGGTGGTGCAGTTCGGATCGATCGCCGTCGCCTTGCCGCCCGGTGCCTTCCTGCAGGCGACGGAAGCCGCCGAGCAGACGATGGCGGGGCTCGTCGGCCAGCATCTGTCTCGCGCAAGGAAGGTCGCGGACCTGTTTGCCGGCTGCGGCAGCTTTGCGCTTCGGCTTGGCGCGAAGTCGGAGGTTCATGCCGTCGAAGGCGATGCGGCAGCACTTGCCGCGCTCGACCGCGCCTACCGCTTCGCCAGCGGCCTGAAGCGGGTGACCAGCGAACGCCGCGACCTGTTCCGCCGGCCGCTGACCTTCAAGGAGCTGAACGCCTTCGATGGCCTGGTCTTCGACCCACCCCGCGCCGGCGCCGAGGATCAGTCGAAGCAGATCGCCCGCTCCGACGTGCCGCTGGTCGCCGCCGTGTCCTGCAATCCGGTGACGCTCGCGCGGGATCTGCGCATCCTCATCGACGGCGGCTATCAACTGAAGAGCGTCGCGCCAATCGATCAGTTCCTGTGGTCGGCGCATGTCGAGGCCGTGGCCTTGCTGGAGAAGCCGAGGAGAAGGCGGTAGGTGATCCGGCCATCCACCGCGCTTGAATTGTGCTTGGGTTGGGCATATTTTGATAAGGGTCGTATCAAAATACGCTAGGAAATCGCCATGAATTCCGCAATTCTCGAAATTCCGGCGTCGCGCTTCGGCGAGGAACGCTCCCCATACCTGTCGGCGCGTCGTGTCGCCGAATTACTCGGCGTCAACCTAACCGAATTGGCCGGCCTGATTGGCGTCGCGCGCAACACGCTCGCCGCAGGGACTGGCGCGCGCAAGGTCGATGCCGCACTGAGCCCCGTCGTTCGCATTCTGGCGATGGCAGGCGAGATGGCCGGCGGCGATCAGCGCGCTGCCATCTGGTTCAAGCACCAGCCCATCCCCGGCTGGGCCGGAAAGACGGCCTACGATCTCGTTCGCGAGGGCAAGACGGACAAGGTGCTTGCCTATTTGGAGGCCGTCCGCTCCGGCGTCTATGCGTGAAACCAGGCTGACGCTGTGGCGTGCCTTCGTGCCGCGGTGGGCTTACCTGCCGCTCTCCGGGGAAGGCGCGGCCCGCTTTGGCGGCCGTTGGAACCCGCCAGGCGCTCCGACGATCTACGCGGCGCAAGAACTGTCCACCGCCTGGGCCGAATACAATCAAGGTTTTGTCCAGCACCCGGCTTTGATCGCTCAACTGGAACTTTTGGGCGCGCGACTGGTGGATCTGACCGACGCCGCCACGTTGGCCGGACTCGGCGTCACGGCGGCCATTCATCGATGCGAGTGGCGGGACCTGTTGGATCGGGGTCTGGAGCCCGAGACGCACCAGCTTCGCGACCGCCTGCTGGTCGATGGGATGCACGGCGTGATCTACCCATCGTTCATGTCGCCTGGGGGCACTTGTGTTGCGCTCTGGCGCTGGAACGGGAACGGCGCGCCGCGCCTTGACGTCGTCGATCCCGACAATCGCCTGCCGAAAACACCGGCCTCGTGGCTATAGAACGGTTCAAACGGCCGGGAGGAGCGGACGCCGCTTCACCCCAGGCCCCCTGGGCTTGCCTGCGTCGGCAGGGACGGTCCATCGGCGAAGCGGACACTCCATGCGCACCGGCCAAACCTTTGCTGGACGCGCCCCTTGCCGATCACATTTCGTTGAAGCCGGCGCTTGCGCGCAAGCCGCTGGAATGGCGCCGCAAAGCCGCCTCTTTGCGCCCGTCTAGTCCGGATTCGCTGGAGGAGGGTTAGGCTTCCCCAGTGCCGGTTGCTTTACCATGGGGGCCTGAAATGCGCATGCTCCGGAAACTGCTCGGTTTCTTCGTCCTCATCATCCTCGTGGCGGGTTCGGCGACGGGCGCGCTCGCGCAACAGCAGAAACGCCTTGCCTTCGTCATCGGCAATGCCGCCTATCCGTCGGGCGCGCTGGCAACGCCGGCCAACGATGCAGGACTGATCGCGCAGACCTTGCAGGCTGCCGGTTTCGATGTGGTCGGCGCCCGCGATGTCGACCAGGAATCGCTGCGCGGCGCCTATCGCGATTTCCTGGCCAAGGTTTCGGACGCGGGTCCCGATGCGGTCGTTTTCGTCTACCTTGCCGGTCATGGCGCGCAGTTCGAGGGCGAGAACTATTTCCTGCCGGTCGATGCCAAGATCGCCAATCCTGCCGATGTGCCGATCCAGGCGGTGCGGATTTCCGATCTCACGAGGTCGCTCGCCGCCTTGCCGACCAAGATCAATATCGTCGTGCTCGACGCGGCGCGGCCGAATGACTTTCCCCAGTCGGATCAACCGCTGGCCGGTGGCCTGGCGCTGGCCGATCCCGACCCGAACATGCTGATCGCCTTCAACGCCGCGCCGGGCACGGCGGCCCCGGAGGGCGAGGGGCCATATGGCGCCTATGCCCAGGCACTCGCCGAGATGATGCGTGACGGCGGCCTGTCGCTCGAGGACGTGTTCGACCGCACCCGCCTGCGCGTCAACGAGGTGACCCAAGGCGCGCAAGTACCATGGGACGCCTCGAAGATCGACGCGCCCTTCGTCTTCTTCGACCGCGCGCCGGACGCGCCGGCGCCCAAGGTTTCCGAGGCGCAATCCCAGGCTGACCGTACAAGGGAGATCCGCGACTTCGACGCTCGCGACGCCTATGTCGCGGCCCTCGATCGCGACACGATGCGCGGCTACGAGGATTTCATCATCGCCTATCCGCATGATCCGATGGCCAAGCGCGTGCGCGCCATCATCGCGGCGCGGCGTGAGGCGATCACCTGGCGCGAAACGTGGCTGCGGGACAGGCCGGAAGCCTACTGGTCCTATCTCCGGCGCTACCCGCATGGTCCGCATGCCTGGGATGCCCGCCGCCGGCTCCGCCATTTCGAGGCGACCCTGGAGCCGCCGGAGGATTTCACCGTCTACGCCTATGACGTGCCGCCGCCCCCGGAGGAGGAAATCGTCTATGTCGACCGCCCGGTGCTTTATTTCGACGATCCGGACTACGACTTCGATCCGCCGCCGCCGATCGCGGTCGTGTTCCTGCCGCCACGGCCTCGGGATTTCATCGTGCTGGCGCCCCCGCCGCCGCCTGTCGGCATCTATGTCCTGCCGAGCCCGGCGTTCGTGCCTTTCCCGGCGTGGATCAATCCGCCGCATGATATCGTGCCGCCGCCGGACAGCATCATCTTCAACAACATCCACAACACCACGATCATCAACAACACGACGATCAACGAGAACAACCAGGCGGGGCATGGCGGTGGCCTGACCACCGGCCAGAAGCTGACCGCCGGCGCGGTCGGGCTGGGCGCCGCCGCTTTGGCCACCAAGGTGGCGCTGCCGCCGCTGCTGCAGAAGCGGGCGACACTCGAGCAGGGCAAGCAGCCGGGCTTGGTGACGCCCCAGGTAACGCCACTGTCGAAGACGCTTGCGACCGAGCATGCGCTGCCGGGCGTCAACGGCAAGACGTTGCCACTTGTGAACGGCAAGACGCTTCCGCTCGCGAACGGCAGGACGCTTCCGCTCGTCAATGGCAAACCGGCGGCGGCGGACAGGCACCTCAAGACGCTCGGCAAGCAGGGCGAGGTCGTCACCGGGCAGGGCGCGGGCGAGCAGGCAGGCAAGGGCAAGTTCCACAAGCTGCCCACCGTCAATGGCGCGCCTGTCACGAATGGTCCGACGGTCCAGGACAAGCTCAGGAAGAACAACCCGGCAGTGCTCTCCGATCAGAATGGCGGCAAACCGAAGAAGTTCACACGCAAGGATCTGGCCGCAGGCGCGACCCTGGCTCCGAACGGGCAGGGTGCGGGCTCCGGCAACGACAAGGGCAAGAAGTTGCGCAAACTGACCGGTACCGACGGCGGACCGGCCGGCGCCGAGGTCAATGTCCAGCGCAATTTCAAGGTCGACAAACCGAACGCGCAGGTGCTGTCCAGGCAGGTAAAGCCCGAATTCCATGCGCAGCCGAAGTTCCAGGTCCAGCAGCAGGAGCGTCGCATCCAGCAGCAGCCCAAGCCGCAGCCGCCGCGGGGAAACAAGAAGCCGACCTGCGGGCATCCGGGCGAGCCGCCCTGCAAGTAGCAGGCTCGTCGCGGTCTGGACGACAGCTCTCCGTTGATGGGCCGGGGTTCCCGGCCTGTCTAACCGCCGATCAGGCGATGGTGGGTCCGTGGCGCGTCAATCCGCTTGTGGCCGGCCGAGCGGGCGGGCAGGTAATGTCAGTTTATGAACTCGGAGAAAGTCGTTTCGCCGTGCCGCCCCGCTGGTTGAGCGAAACCCAGATGTTCGGGTTCTGCTGCGACTGCCGTTTCAGGAAATAATAGCCGGTTGCGTTCCAGGGGCGGATTTCGTCGACCAGATTGTCCAGGATAAGATCGCCCTTGTCGGTCTTCACCGTCAGGATTGTATGGCCCTCATTGTTGAGGTCGCGCACCACCGTCATCAGCAGCGCCTGCCGGGGAAATCCCGCCTCCTGGAGAAGCTTGCGCTTGTAGAGCGCGTAGATCTTGCAATCCCCCTTGCCGTCCACCGGATAGTCCCAGTGGTCCATCATCGTTCCCCAGTGATCGTAGTTGCTGACGGGCTTGATGGAGCGGTTCGCCTTCTGATTTACCCGCCTGAGGATGCTCATGTTCTGCGCGGTCAGCTTGACGCTGGTGGCCGGCAGCGCGGGCACCTTGCATTCTTTCGGCCGGCGATGACAGAAATCGAGCCAGCCATACGGGACGCTGGTGCTCCCGCCAACCGAGGCGGAACTGGCGGCAGGCCGTGTCGACGCCAGCTTGAACAGCGACGATTGCGCCGCCGCAGGGCCGACTTGCAGCGACGAAGCGCCAACCAACGAGACGAGGCCAAGGAGGAGAGACGAGGTCAGGACACCAGGGGAACGCTGCATTGCCAACACCACCGCAACGAGGACACTGGCGACAGGCTAATGCGCAAACGCCCGCCCGGCCAATTAAACAATTAATAATGTCCTAACACGATTGTGTTCACTTCAAGGTGCCGGCGACAGTTCGGACTGGAAAGCATCAGCCCGTGCCCGAAAGGATGCGCTCGACGAAGGCGGGCACCACTTGCGTGGCAGGGCCTTCCAGTTGCTCGTCGAAACGGGAGGCCCAGCCGGCGCATTTCAGGTTGAGCTCGACTGTCAGGGCGCCGGCGATGCGTGCCTCTTCCACGAAGCCGGCGGCCGGGTAGACGTTGCCGCTGGTCCCGATCGCCGCGAACAGGTCGCAGCCGGCGAGCGCTTCGCCGATCTCTTCCATGCGATAGGGCATCTCGCCGAACCACACCACGTCCGGCCGCAGCCGTCCCCTGGCGCCGCAGGCGGGACACGCGGAGTGGTCGGCGATATCGTCGGGCCAGATGCTGCTTGCGCTGCAATCCTGGCAAAGCGCCCGGCCGAGATCGCCATGCATATGGATCAGCTTTCGCGAGCCGGCGCGCTCATGCAGGTCGTCGATGTTCTGGGTAACGAGAAGCACTTCGCCGGGAAGGGCTTGCTCGAGCCTGGCCAGCGCCTCGTGCGCGGCATTGGGCTTGACGTCGCCAAGCTGCCGCCGGCGCATGTTGTAGAAGTCCTGCACCTTGGCTGGATTGCGGGCGAAGCCTTGCGGCGTCGCGACCTCCTCGAGGTCGAACTTCGCCCAGACACCGTCAGGATCGCGGAACGTGGCCACGCCCGATTCCGCCGAAATGCCGGCGCCCGTCAGGATCACGATCTTTGGTTTGGACATGATGGCACCGGCAAGCGAAACGACGTTTAGCACACGACGATCTACCAGAACGGCCCCGCCGTCTCAAACCCTGGTGCCGCCCACCGTCATCTGGTTCATCCGCAGATGCGGCTGGCCGACGCCGACGGGCACGCCCTGTCCGGCCTTGCCGCACATGCCGATGCCGTTGTCGAGCTTCATGTCGTTGCCGATCATGCTGACGCGGTGCATGGCGTCCGGCCCGTTGCCGATCAGCATCGCGCCCTTGATCGGCTGCGTCACCTTGCCGTTCTCGATCATGTAGGCTTCGGTGCAGCCGAACACGAACTTGCCGGACGTGATGTCGACCTGGCCGCCGCCGAAGGATACGGCATAGATGCCGTTCTTGACCGAGGCGATGATCTCTTCCGGCTGCATGTCGCCGGAAGTCATGTAGGTGTTGGTCATGCGCGGCATCGGCTGGTGCGCATAGCCCTCGCGCCGGCCGTTGCCGGTCGCCTTCATGCCCATCAGCCGGGCATTCTGGCGGTCCTGCATATAACCGACCAGTACGCCGTCCTCGATCAGCACGTTGCGCGCCGAGGGCGTGCCTTCGTCGTCGACCGTGAGCGAGCCGCGCCGCTCGGGGATCGTGCCGTCATCGACCACGGTGACACCCTTCGCCGCCACTTGGCTGCCCATCAGCCCGGCGAAGGCCGAGGTCTTCTTGCGGTTGAAATCGCCTTCCAGCCCGTGGCCGACCGCCTCATGCAGCATCACGCCCGGCCAGCCGCTGGACAGAACGATGTCGAACGTGCCGGCCGGCGCGGGGATCGCTTCAAGGTTGACCAGCGCCTGCCGCAGCGCCTCGCCAGCGGCGTGCTTCCAGCTCTCCTCGCTGACGAACTCGCCAAAACTCTTGCGTCCGCCCATGCCGTAGGAGCCGCTCTCCTGCCGGTCGCCGCTGCCGACAACGACCGAGACGTTGATCCTGACCAGGGGGCGGATGTCGCGCACGATCTGGCCGTCGCCGCGCACGATCTCGACATGCTGCCACGAGGCGGCGAGCGAGGCCGTCACCTGGCGCACGCGCGGATCCTTCGCGCGCAGCCAGCCGTCGATCTCCTGCAGCAGCTTGGCCTTCGCCTCGAAGGAAGGGGAGGGGATCGGGTTCTCATCGCCATAGAGGTGGCGGTTGGTGCGGGCGGGCGCTCCGGCGAGCGTGCCGGAATAGCCGCCCTTGACCGCCGAGACGGCATCGGCCGCGCGCTTGAGCGAGGCTTCGGAGAGATCGCTGGAATGCGCATAGCCGCTGGCCTCGCCGGCCACGGCGCGCAGGCCGAACCCCTGGTCGGTGTTGAAATTGGCCGCCTTCAGCCGGCCATTGTCGAACATCAGCGCCTCGCTCTCGCTGTATTCGAGGAACAGCTCGCCGTCGTCGGCGCCCTTGATGGTGTCGGCGACGATCTCTTTGACGCGATCGTCGGAAATGTCGAATTGGCCGATCAGGCTGTTCATGGCAGGGCATCCGCTGGGTTTTGGTCGTTCCCCCGATGTAGGGGCGCAGGCGCGTCAAGACAATCGGCGGCGCTCACACGCGATTGTCATCGCCGCGAATCCATGGACAAGCACCGTGCCGCGCTGGGTTCAGGGCAGGGCCGCGAAGCCTTCCGCGAAGCCCTTGAGATCGACGGGAATGCCGATGCCTTCCTCCGGCGTCTGGAAGACGATGAAGGTTGCCGAGGTGCCGCTCTTGAGCGTGTCGAGCAGCGGCTTTTCGAGGATCACCTCGGCGTAGCAGCCGTCCTGGAAGCAGCGCACGAAATAGGCGCGGCCGATATCCTTGCCGTCGACATTGAGGCCGAGGCCGTTGGGCAGGAGCACGCCGAGCGGCGCCAGCACGCGCAGGATCTCGGCCTTGTTGTCGGCGGTGCGCAGCACCACGACCGAAAGGCCCATTTCAGGACGATCCTCGGCGACGACGTTCTGCATCATCACGCATTGCTCGGAGGTCGCTCCCGCCGGCGTATCGCAGATGATCGAC
>RXJA01000507.1 GCA_003963455.1 Hyphomicrobiales bacterium | reverse complement strand
TGATGAATTCCAGCGGCTACCGCAGGCTGGCGCGCATGCTGCTCGACGCGGCGCGCGCGCTGTGCGGCGGCCGCCTGGTGATGACGCATGAGGGCGGCTACTCCGAAATGTACGTGCCTTACTGCGGCCTTGCCGTGATCGAGGAGCTTTGCGGGCACCGCACGGGCGTCGAGGACCCGTGGGACCAACTGATGGGACAATGGGGTGGAATGTCGGCGCAGCCGCATCAGACGGCGATCATCGACCAGGCGGCCGAACTGGTCAAAAACATAAACTGACAAAAAACTCACAAGGGGAATCGAGATGAAGCGCAGTTCGAAACTAACCACGCCGAATGTGATTGCCGGCTCCCGCCGCAACTTCCTGATCAAGGGCGGGCTTGCGACCGCCGCAACGCTGACCGGCATGCCGGCCATGCTGTTTTCGATGAACAACGAGGCGCGCGCCGAGGGCGATCCGATCCCGGTCGGCCAGTGCGGCCCGACGACCGACTTCGCCGCGCCCGACGGCATCGAGTTCAAGAACGGCCTGACGCTCGCCTGCGAGGAGATCAACGCGCTGGGCGGCATCCTCGGCCGGCCGCTGGAGCCGTCCTTCGAGGACACCGCGCAGATGGGTGACGCCACCAACGTCCAGGCGGCGCAGCGCCTCGTCGACCGGCACGGCGTGCATGCGATCCTCAACGGCTACAACATCGGCTCGGGCGCCGCGATCCAGGAAGTCGCCGCCGACAACGGCATCATCTACGTCCACTACGACACCACGATCGGCCACAACAATCTGGTTAAGTCCAATCCGGACCGCTACTGGGGCTCCTTCCAGGGCGACCCCGCCGAATACTGGTACGGACCCGGCTTCCTGAAGTTCCTGCAGGGACTGGAGGAGAACGGCGAATGGAAGCGCAAGAACAACAAGATGGCGGTCATCCTGTCGGCCGGCGTCTATGCCTCCAACATCGCCAACGCCGTCAAGGAGCAGGCCAAGAGCTATGGCTGGGACATCAGCCTGTTCGAGACCGTCAGCGTGCCGGCTTCCGAATGGGGCCCGACGCTGGCCAAGATTCGCCAGGACCCGCCGGCGGTGATCTGCATCACCCACTTCCTGCCCGCCGATCTAGGCCAGTTCGCGCTGCAGTTCGCGTCGAACCCGACGCCGAGCCTGGTCTACATGCAATACGGCCCGTCGATCCCGGCTTTCCGCGACATCGCCAAGCAGGCGGCCAACGGCATCATCTACGCGACCGTCGTCGGCGCGTTGCAGGACGAGATCGGCACCGCCTTCGAGAAGCGCTACAAGGAAAAGTTCGGCCCGAACGCCGGCCACAATTCCGGAGCGCAGCCCTATGACGGCGCCTATGTCTGGGCGACCGCCGCGGCACTTGCCGGCGGCACGGGCGAACCCGGCAACAACGATCAGAACCGCAAGGTTGCGGCCCGGATGAGCGCGATGATATGGCGCGGCGTGACCGGCACGACGCGTTTCATGCCGCTGGAGAATGCCGCCTACACCTATCCGACCCAGGTCAACGATCCGTCGCTCGGCATGCCCCATCAGTTCCTGCAGATCCAGGACTACACCAAGGGTCCCGGCCTGATCGCGCCGGCGCCTTACGGCACGACCAAGTTCATGATGCCACCATGGATCAAGGCCTAGCCGGATGACGGGAGGCGCCGCGACGCCATTGCTGTCGTGCAGGCATGTCGGCAAGTCCTTCGGCGCGCTGGCTGCGGTCCGCGACCTGTCCTTCGATGTCGGGGCTGGAGAAATCCTCGGCATCGGCGGACCGAACGGCGCCGGCAAGACGACGCTGTTCGAGGTGATATCGGGACTGAACCCGGCCACCAAGGGCGCCATCGTGCTCGACGGCCAGGACATCACCGGGCACGCGCCCGAGCAGATCTGCCATGCCGGCGTTGCCCGCACCTTCCAGCTCAACGCCGGCTTCGACAGCATGACCGCGCGCGAGAACGTGCTGGTGGGCGCCTATTTCGGCCGCAGCAACCGGGCCGTGCCGACGCTGCGCGCCGGCCGCGCGGCGCATGAGGCCGCCGATGCCGCGCTTGAAATGCTGGGCATCGCCGACCGCGCCGAGAAGGTCACCGGCAAGCTGCCGGTGCTCGACCGCAAGCTCTTGATGATGGCGAGCGCCATGGCGACGAAGCCGAAACTGCTGCTGATGGACGAGCCCGTCGGCGGGCTCACCGCGCGCGAGGTAGACCGCGTCATGGATGCCGTGCGCGCCATCAAGGCGGCGGGCGTCACCATCATCCTGATCGAGCACGTGATGCGCTTCCTGGTGCGCCTCTCCGATCGCATCATGATCATGCATCACGGCGAGAAGATCTTCGAAGGCCTGCCGACCAAGCTCCTCGACGACCGCACCGTCGTCGACGTCTATCTCGGCCAGGGCGCCTCCGAGCGGCTGCGATCCTTCATGGAAAACGCCCATGGGTGAGGCGGCGCTCGAGATCGTCGACGCCAGCGCCGGCTATGCCGGCCGCATCGTGCTCGACGCCATCAAATTGTCGGCAAGGAAGGGCGAACTCACCGCCATCGTCGGCCCCAACGGCCATGGCAAGAGCACCCTGCTCAAGGCGATTTCCGGACTGGTGCCGGTGACGTCCGGCGAGATACGCCTCGACGGCTCGCGCATCGACCGCCTCCGCCCCGACCAGATCGTCGAGCGCGGCGTCATCCAGGTGCCGCAGGGCGACCTGCTCTTTCCGGCGATGACCGTGCACGA
>RXJA01000297.1 GCA_003963455.1 Hyphomicrobiales bacterium | reverse complement strand
CACATCTTGCAGAAGCGGAAATTCACATTCCGTCACATTCGACACGCCTTTTGTCACAGGCTAGGCTAATTTTCAACTATCTTCGCTTCGAGCCGGATAAGCATGATTTGAGCGTCGACATTGACAGAATGATGGCTGCATGGGATTGCCGGGGAAAGCGGATGTGGCGGAATTGGTAGACGCCCTGGATTTAGGTTCCAGTGCCGAAAGGCGTGGGGGTTCGAGTCCCTTCATCCGCACCATCCTTCGCTGTTGACGAGCTTCGGATTGCAGGCCGCCACCTGAGGCTCGAAGAGCCGAAGGTGTCCTCCGAAGCCTTGGCGAAGGAGGACCGGCGCTGTCAGTGTTGACCCAAGGCACTAATAAAGCGGCTCCTCGAACAGCGTCTTGTCGCCATCCATGAGCGCCTTGATCTGCGCCGCGCCGTCGGCCGCGAGCGCGAGCTTGATGCCGAACGGCCGCACGCGCATGTCGTTCTGGATCGCCATGCCCTCGCCTTCCGGCACGTAGAAGCGATCGATCCCATAGTCCGGCGCGATCGTCGTGTCGGGGCTGCGCAGGTCCCAGCCCGCGGCGACATGTCCGGCGATATCCGCTTCGTCCGCCCCGGCTGGGGCGGGCGCTTTGCCGAACCAGGCTGCCGTCGGCTGCCAGTAGCCGTCGCCGCCCCTCTTCAATCGCACCGTGATCGAGCCGTCCTCGCTGGAAAACGCGCCTTGCGGAATGTTGGCGATCAGCTTCACTGGGATCCGCGAAATGTTGTTGTTGATCGAGATGTAGTCGCCGCGCAGGAGATCGCGCGGATCGACGGGTTCGACCTTCAGCAGCACTTCTTTGCCGTTGCGCAGGATCGCGGCGCGGCCGGCGATGATCCAGCTGAGAAAGCCGATCTGGACAAGCGCCAGCACCAGCGCCGAGATGATCAGTTTCTTGCCGGTCATGCTGCTGCTCCCTTCTCTTCGGGCGCCCTCATGCGCTTCTCGATACGGATGATGACCAGCGCCAGGATGCCGAGCAGCACGGCCGCCGCCAGAAAGAATCCGGCCGTATCGAGCATCGACCGCAAGGTGACGCCATAGATGATGGCGAGTTCGAAAGCGAAACCGGCATAGGCCAGCCAGCGCAGGCCCCTGCTCTCGCGACCGGCCAGCATGATTGCCGCAACGATGCCGGCAAGCGCCACGATCGAGGCGACGGCGAAACCGCTGTTGTAGGTGCTTTCATCCGCCAGCTCGAACTGGATGATCGCCATGCCGGTCAGGAAACCTAACAAGGCGTGCAAGGGCAGCCGGCCGCCCAGCTGAAGGATCCTGTTCATCGGATCGCCCGCAAAGACCGAGGCGGCAAAGAGCAGCACTGAGGCGATGGCCAGCGAAACCGCCACCGGCAGCGTGTCGTGGTCCGTCGCCAGCAAAACCAGATAGAGAATGACCGACAGAATGATGAGGTGGCGCGCGGCCCGGCTGTGCGTCCAGAACGAAATGGCGAACAGGACGATCGCCATGACGATGAAGAGATGCGGAATTTCCGCGCGCCAGTAGAAGCCGAAGCCCTTGAGGACCAGCCAGGCATCCGCGATGCCGACCGCGGCCACGGTCAGCGGGTTCGAACGCAGCGCAACCGCCGCCAGCGCCGTGCCGGCGCACCATGTCACCAGCGCCGAGGCCTCGTCGCCCGACAGGTGATACATCTGGCCGATCAGCGCGATCGATCCGCCGAAGGCCGCGGCGGCAACGATCCACAGCGCCTCGCCGATCGCGGCATGGTCGCGCGTCTTCAGCACCGCGCCGCCCACATAGCCGGCCAGGATGACGGCGAACAGCGACGCGACCCGAGCCAGGCGCGGGAAGGCCTCCCAATTTGCGGCGACGAAGATCAGGATGGCGGCGCCGAACAAAAGCGCCGCCATGATCGCCAGGATGGAGCCGAAGCTCAGCGACGCCCGCTCGTTGGCCGCGACGTCGCGTATCAGCGCATCGGCCGTCGGCGCGTCGATCAGGCCGGCCTGCCGCCAGCGGGCGATGTCGCCCCTTATTCGTGTCGCATAGCTTGCCATGCTTTCCCCCGCAGCCTGGCTTTCCACCCATAGCCGCCAAGCCATTGACGCAGCGGCATTTTCCGATTTCGGCTTAATTGTGTCCCGCGTATGACTGGTCGTTAATGTTGCATTGCACAATTTGCATTGCTGCCATGCGACAATGGCACTTTTAAACCGATATGATCCCACCTAAATTCCGTTCGTACACAAACGGAAAAATCCGAACTAAAGACGAAACGAGAACTACCATGAACCTGATCCGCAACTACCGCAACTGGCGTCGCTACCGGGAAACCGTTTCCGAGCTGAACCGCCTGTCGAACCGCGAACTGACCGACCTCGGCATCAGCCGCAGCGACATCCACTCCGTCGCTCGCAAGGCGGTCTAATCCGCTTCGGACCGCAAATGGTCCGAACCAGTTTTGAAGAGAGCAAGACAATGAACCTGATCCGCAGCTACCGTAACTGGCGCGTTTATCGCGAGACGGTTTCCGAGCTGGGTCGGCTTTCAAACCGCCAGCTCCATGATCTCGGCATCATCCGTGACGAGATCAAGATGGTCGCCCGCAAAGCGATCTAAGCAGGGATTTCGCCAGGGTCGACCTCCTCCCCGACCCTGACGGATACGGTCAACCTTCACCTCCTCCCGAGGGTTGACCACCGAAACGGCGCCCGCCGGACCTCCTCCCCCGGCGGGCGTTGTTTAGAAGCGAACGTAGTACGTCTTCCAAGGTTTCGCCCCTTCTCAAAGGCGAACGGAATTTCGTCAAAGCCGACCTCCTCCCCGGCGATGACGGATAAGGTCAACCTTCACCTCCTCCCGAGGGTTGACCATCAAAACGACACCCGCCGGACCTCCTCCCCCGGCGGGTGTTGTTGTTTTCAGAGCACGATCCCGAAAAGTGGGAACCGGTTTTCGGAAAAGATCCTGCGCCAGTATATCTAGGGCGGGCTTCGCCCCTGCCGCCAAGCAATTGCAATCGCGCCGCCAAGCGATTATTCCGGCGCCTATGAGCAAAAACCCCGTACACGTCGTCGGCGGCGGCCTCGCCGGCTCCGAGGCCGCGTGGCAGATCGCACAAGCCGGCGTTTCCGTCGTGCTGCATGAGATGCGCCCGGTGCGCGGCACCGACGCGCACAAGACCGATGGCCTGGCCGAGCTCGTCTGCTCGAACTCCTTCCGCTCCGACGATGCCCAGGCCAATGCCGTAGGCCTGCTGCATGCCGAAATGCGGCTTGCCGGCTCGCTGATCATGAGCGCCGGCGATGCGCACCAGGTTCCGGCCGGCGGCGCGCTGGCCGTCGACCGCGACGGCTTTTCCGATGCCGTCACCGCGAAGATCGAAGCGCATCCGCTGATCACCATCATGCGTGAGGAAGTGCCCGGGCTTCCCCCGGAGGATTGGGACCAGGCGATCATCGCCACGGGTCCGCTGACGGCGCCTTCGCTGGCACAGTCGATCGCCGAGGCCACCGGCGCCGACGCTTTGGCTTTCTTCGACGCGATCGCGCCGATCGTGCATTTCGATACGATCGACATGGATACCGCCTGGTTCCAGTCGCGCTACGACAAGGTCGGCCCCGGCGGCACCGGCAAGGACTACATCAACTGTCCAATGGACAAGGACCAGTATTTCGCCTTCGTGATGGCGCTGCTGGAGGGACAAAAAACCGAGTTCAAGCAGTGGGAAGGCACGCCCTATTTCGACGGCTGCCTGCCGATCGAGGTGATGGCCGAGCGCGGCGTCGAGACGCTGCGCTACGGACCGATGAAGCCGATGGGCCTGACCAATGCCCACAATCCGTCGGTCAAGGCCTATGCGGTGGTGCAGCTTCGCCAGGACAATGCGCTGGGCACGCTCTACAACATGGTCGGTTTCCAGACCAAGCTGAAGCATGGCGAGCAGGTGCGCATCTTCCGCACCATTCCGGGGCTCGAAAAAGCCGACTTCGCGCGGCTCGGCGGCCTGCACCGCAACACCTATATCAACTCGCCGACGCTGCTCGACCCCTCGCTGCAGCTCAAATCGCGCCCCGGCCTGCGCTTTGCCGGCCAGATCACCGGCTGCGAAGGCTATGTCGAAAGCGCTGCCATCGGCCTGCTCGCCGGCCGCTTCGCCGCCGCCGAACGGCTCGGCCACGCGGCTTCGCTGCCGCCCGCGACCACTGCGTTTGGCGCATTGCTCAACCACATCACCGGCGGCCATCTCGTCTCGGACGATGAGCCGGGCAAACGCTCCTTCCAGCCGATGAACGTCAATTTCGGCCTGTTCCCGCCGGTGGAAGCGCCGAAGATCGAGGGCAAGCGCCTGCGCGGCAAGGACAAGACCGTCGCCAAAAGGCACGCCATCACTTCGCGCGCGCTGGCCGACTGCAGGGATTGGCTGGGGTTGCCGCCACAGGCACAGGCTGCGGAATAAACGCCGGGATCAAGGCGCGGTTCATCGCCGGAAAGTGGTTGCGACACGGCGCGCGGCCGAGATGAAGCGTCTCGCGGTACCCGACAGACCGTGCGCCGATACAAGGATCGGACCAATTTCCTTCAGGACATCCGACGTCGATTCGGATCTCAACCGGTCAAGCGCGTCCATCCGCTTTGCCAGCCTTGGCAGCTCGGACGCCAGGTCCTCGGACCGCATGTAGCCGATGACGCCATTCACGTAGCGTTGCATTTGCTCAGCGCCGTCGCCCGGTTCCGCCTGCGCCAGGAAGGAACGCAACCTTTCCTCGATCTTGCGTTTTTGCCTCCGTGGAAGCACCTGCGTGCGCATGAATTTCGGCTCTTGCAGGGAATGCATATGGATTTCGGATGCCTTGGCCTCGCATTCGCGTCGCAGCGCATCCAGGAGCTCGACCAAGGTGCCAACGTTCAAAGCCGAGACCGTTATGCCGAACTCTAGGTCGACACCCGGGCACTCCCGTCGCAGCCGGGTGATGTTGGCGACGAATAACGGCCAGTCGAAACCGTGCCGAATGAGGGCACCGCGGGCGCCGATGTCGTCGACGCTTGCCTGAACGCTGACATTATCGAATGCGTTCCAAAGCTCGAATATCGATCTTTCACCCAGGCCCGTGACGGACATGTTCGTATTGTAGCGCAGGCGGACATGGGTTCGCCCGGCTTCGATGAGCGCATCGAGCAGCCTATAGTGCTCTTCCATCAAAAGCGGTTCGCCACCAGCGAAATAGATCGACTCGATATTGTCGATCCAGCCCGACATCTGGCCCAGCATCTCGGTGGCGGAAGCAAAGCTCTTGATCTCGGCCTTGTCACTTGCGGTAACGCCTATGGCTCGGCCATCGGTGAACCACTTGGAACTGGCGCCGTGCCAGCAGCTTCGGCACTTGAAGTTGCACAGGTTCGAGAACCTGACGTCGAGCGCCGCCGGCGATGCCGGCGCGGCATCGAACGGTTCATCCGCGGACCCAAGCCGTTCGTACCATGCGCCGAACTGGCGATTCATCTGCTGGCGTAGGCTGTCCCCCTCTCTTTCGTCACGGTCGAAACATTTCCAGCACTGTCCAACCGTTTCCCGCCGTGCAAACCGATGTCGTATCTGCTGCAGCGCCTCGCTGCGCCAGGCTCCCTTCAGGCCTTCCTTCCGCACGTTGCCTATTGATCCGTCGAACTCGCAGCAAGGCGAGATCGCCCCATCGGTCGCGACATGCAGATTGATCCACGGCATGACGCAGAAACCGTCGCCGCTCCCGCGGGAATGGCGGGTCTTGTCGTGTTTCGGGTCGCTCATGCCGGCTCCCGGCCAAGTGCTACGGCCGCTCGGCCAGGTATGGAATTCCGTTGGAGGCTCTGCTCGTGCGCCACGGCGTTCTCAAGTCGATCTGCGAATTAGGGTCGGGTGGTTTCGAACGAAATGGTCCGCGAATCTTTGACCAAGGAACACTTCCCCCATACAATCCCGTAATGTATCACCCCGCCAATTAGGGGCAAAGGGCGGTATGATGTCGGGCGTCGTCTTGGACGAAACAAATTTGACGAGCGAAATCTTCGACGGCGAAGTCGTCGCGGTGAATTTTGCGACCGGCAAATATTACGGCATGAAGGGAAGCGCGCAACTCATCTGGGAGATGTTGCGCGAGCCAGTCGATCCCGCCATGATCGAGACCGCGTTGAGGACGGGTTATCCCGACCTTGACGACGACGACGTCGCCTCGGTGCGGGGCTTCCTCGACCTCCTCATGGAGGAAGGCGTGCTTCAGCCGGCCTCGCCGGTCGCGTTGCCCAAGCTGCCCGACATTTCCGGCCGCGCATCGTTCATGAGGCCGGAGCTGGAGATTCACACGGACCTGCAGGAGTTGATCGTCCTTGATCCGATCCACGACGTGGATCCGGGTGGTGGGTGGCCGCTGCGGCGGGAGCTGGGGGATAGCTGATCCGAATGGTCCGAGCCGCCGTCGATTCCCGCACGGCGCCTGGAGCATTCGTCCGCCGCGTCATTGCCGACGCGAGTTTCCGGTGGTCCGAATCCGGCGCTGAGCATTGCTTTCGCCTTGGTGCGTTGACGCTGCGGCTGCGCACGTGCGGGGCCGCTCTCGATCCCGTCATCCTGCCGGTCCTGCGCCATGCGCAAACAGCAGAACCCACCGCTAAGAACGACGGCATCATCACCGTCTACGCCGTCTCTCATGAGGACGACGGCTTTCCCGCTCCACCCGCCGAATGGCCCTTTGAAGCCGGCGAGGCCGATGCCGTCGCCCGCACCGTATGGGACAACGAGGCCGGTGTGGCGGTCGTATCCGATGAGAGCCGCGGAATCTGGCATCTGCACGACCTGTCCGCCGGCACCGGCGTCTATTGGGTCGGAGCCGCCGCACGGCTGCCTGCCTGGGAATACGGATCTCCGCTCCGCCACCACATCCATTGGGGGGCGTTGACGACCGGCCAGGCGATGCTTCATTCCGCCGTCGTCGGCGAAAATGGCGTGGGCGTGATGCTTGCCGGTCCGGGAGGTTCCGGCAAATCGACGCTGACGGCCGCCGCGATTTCTTCAGGGATGCAGACCACGGGTGATGATATCGTGCTGATGTCGCGGTCTGGCGCAGACTGGCGGAGCCACTCGCTCTTCGACACCATGAAGCTTACGGGGATGGCGGAGACTCGCTTCAGCGGGCTTGCCGCGCAGGCAGTGAACCAGGATCGCCGCCCGGGGGAAAAGGCGCTCATCCCAATCAGCACGACGATACGGGATGCGCTGGTCCCGCAAATCGCCGTGAAGGCACTTGTCTCCTGCAAGCTTACGGGAGAGGATGCTTCGGTAATCCGTCCCGCTTCACGGTTCGAGATGATCCGTGCGCTCTCGCCGAGCACGTCGAAGATCTTGCGGACCGGTCACAGCGAGATATTCCAGCAAGTCGCCAGCCTGTCGCGATCGCTTCCCTGCCACGAGTTCCTGATCGGCAACGACCCGATGGAAGCGACAACCGTGCTGCGAGGGTTCGTGCGGGAACTGAAAGCATGAGCGACAGCCCGACGATCAGCGTCATCATGCCGGTGCGAAACGGCGAGAAATACATCGCCGACGCGCTGAGAACCGTACTCGACCAGGCGTGGCCGGTGCAGGAAATCCTGGTGGTCGACGACGGCTCGACCGACCGCTCGCGCGAGATCGTCGAGACGCTGGCCTCGCGTTTTCCGGTCATCCGTGTCCTCGACGGGCCGCGGCGCGGCCCGGGGCCCGCCCGAAATGTCGGCCTGCGGATCGCCGGCGGCGAGTTCATCGGCTTCCTGGATTGCGATGACCTGTGGCCGGCCGACAAGCTGTCGCAGCATCTCGCGCGCTTTGCCCGAACACCGCGTATGGACGTCGTTTCCGGCTTCGTCAGCTATTTCAATCGACAGATGACCGATGCCCCCGCACCGGATCCGACGGCGATAACCGACGAACTCTTCCATGTTCATCTGGGCGCAACCCTCTATCGCCGGACGGTCTTCGACCGGGTCGGGATATTCGACGAGAACTTCCTTTATTCCGAGGACGTCGATCTCATGCTCCGCATCCGGGAAGCCGGAATACCGATGACGATCCTGAACGCGGTGACCCTGTGTTACCGCCGGCACGCCGAGTCCATGACGAGCACCTATACGGCGGAAGAGAAGCGCGACTTCAACCGCGCCCTGATGCAGTCGCTCTTGCGTCGTCGCAAGAGCGGCAACACGGGGCCGTTGCCTCCGTTCAAGCTTCTGATGGAGGAGTGAGTGGGAGCGCCGTTTTTCAGCGTCGTCATTCCAGCGTGTAACGCCTCCGCCACGCTTCACCAGACGCTCGATAGCATCGCCGAGCAGAATGACCATTTGCCCCGGGAGGTCATCGTCGTCGATGACGGCTCGAGTGACCGCACGGTCGAGGTCGCTCAGGACCATCCTTCGCGCCCGCGCATAATCAGCAAAGCCAACGGCGGAGCGCCGTCCGCGTTCAATGTCGGCATACGGGCCACCACGGGCGCGGTTCTTGCGTTCCTCGATGCCGACGACCTCTGGACGCCCGACAAGTTGGCGCTGCAGCGGGCCGCGCTCGATTCCGATCCCTTGCTGGATGCCGTGATGGGTCACAGCGAGACCTTCGAAAGCCCGGACTATCCCCCCGAAGCCTTTGCCTCTCTCCACTACAAGAAAGGCCGTTATCCGGGCTATCTCGTGAGTTCGCTCGCGGTGCGGCGAGACGCTTTCGAACAGCTCGGCATCCTGTTCGACGAAAGCTTGCGCACCGGATACTTCATCGATTGGTACCGCAAGGCCATCGCCGCGGGCATGAAAATGACGATGCTGGACGAGACGGTTCACCGCCGCCGCATTCGACCAGGCACCTTGTCCAGAAGGGTAGTAGCCGTCGCCGCCGGCGGACCGGCCGGCATGTCATCCGACTTTCTTGAAATCGCGCGCCGGGCGCTCATGGCCAAGAGGGCAACGGACGACGGGGAAAGCGGGGGGCAATGAATTGGCCTCTCTGGTATCCATCTCTTGATCGGGCCTGGCCCGGAGGCGATCATGAGCGCCTCCTGCTGGCCGCGGTGCATGTGGATCAGGCGGTGGCCGAAAGAGAACTGCGCGCCTGGATAGGCACGCACGACTTGAATGACTGCACGTTCAGCGAACAGCGCTTGCTTCTCGCCGCCTGGAACAGGCTCGGACCCGGCTTGAAGGATCTGCCGGACGCACCGAGGCTTGCCGGGCTTCAACGGATGTTGTGGACGCGAACCATGCTTCTGATGAGAGAGTGCCAACCTGCACTCTCGGCTCTGGCCGCGGCGGACGTGCCGATGATGCTGATCAAGGGGGCCGCGCGCGCCGCTGATCCCGTTGGACGGAGCGGACGCTCGTTCCACGACCTCGATCTCGTGGTCCCGAGAAAGCGGTTGGGCGACGCCCTGGGAGTATTCGTCGAGCTTGGCTGGGAGCCATCGAGCGGCGCCAGCGCCATGCGGATGCTGACGCTGGCCGGACGGCTGCGCAGCGTCAACCTTCACAAAGGCCGCCATGGCGACATCGATCTTCACGGCTGCGTCTTTCGTCCGGGCCAGGGCAGCGTCGGCGACGACGACCGGATCTGGGCGCGGGCGAGATCGGTGGAGTTCAATTCGGTGGCCTGCAGGCTGCCGGTCGGGGAAGACCTGGCGGTGATCGCCATCGCGAATGGTGGTCTCGATGCCCATGCCAATAGCGACTGGCTGGTCGATCTGTCGCGCCTGATCGTCGAGCCCGGTTTCGATTGGAGGCTGTTTACCGACGAAGCTCTCGCCCGCGACATTGCCGTGCCGACATTGATCGCCCTTGGCTGGTTGGAAGCGCGGGCAGGCTATGTGATCGACCTCGGGGCAATGAGACGCATCGAGGCAGCCCTCCCCGGCCGGATGGCCGCGTGGATGGCTTTCGTCCAGGCAAGGCCCAGGCAAAGCGAGACTCCGGCCGATGCCGTCCTTCGTTGGCTTGCGAAGACGCGTCGCAAGTCGCTCGAGCAGGCCGAGTCCGAACCACACGGCGAACAGAAACCGAGACCGCGCCTGACGACGAAATTCAGCAGGGGTTTGCCTGCCGGCGAAGGCGTTCTGCGCGCGGACCTGCCTCTCCCCGTTTCCGATCGCGCCGGCATTGTGCGCTTGCACATCCGGTTGCCGGCGCCGGTGAAATGGCGGCGCCTCGCTTTCGAAATCAACAGCGACGCCGGGCATATCGCCGCCTTTCACGTACGTCCGCGGCTGCCGCGCGCAAACACCGCATTGGAGATCTTTTGCGAAATTCAACTAGACATCCCCGATGATACGACAAAAGTCTGGCTCGAAAGCCGGCCGTTGCGATCCGCGCGAATGCTGACTCTGGAGAATGCCGCGCGTTACGCTGCGCCCCGGTTCTGGCTCGCCAGCTCGGAATTCCGCGCCGACGCGCGCCCGAAAGCACCCGACGATGGCGTTTCGCTCGAGAACGCCGCGAAGGAAACGCAATGAAAGGCCTGCTGATCCTGTCGGAGGTGCGGAGTGGCTCGACCTGGGTGGCCTCGCTGACGAACAGCACCGGGAAATTGGGCAACGCCCACGAGTGGCTGAGAGAGGGGGAGATTGGCGCGCCGTCAGAACTGACAGCAGAGCTGCACTACCGGCGGGTAATAGAAAAGTCTTCAACGGACAATGGCGTTTTCGCGGTAAAAATATTTCCCCACCATTTGCATGATGTTTACGAAAGATGGAACTATGACTTCATAGAGCGGTGTCTTCGTGATCATGAAATCGTGGTGATATTGCTTGAGAGATTGGATCGTCTGGGAGCCGCGATATCCGCGACACGTGCGTTTCAGTCAGGGCAATGGTCCAGGACAAATGGCCTCCCCGAAGAGAGCACCAGTGGGAATTCGGTCGTGTACGACCGCGTGAAGATTCTCGAGAACATATTGTACATCGGTGAAGGCATGGCGTTCTGGAGAAATTACCTTGCGCTGAGGTCGATCCAGTACGAGCCGGTGTTCTATGAGCAGGTAATGAAAGGATGGCGCGAATACGTTGTGGACGTGGCCGGCAAGATGGGCATCCCAATCGAGGCTGGGAGAATCTCGGACAACCTCTATAAGGTTCAGCGTGACGCCCTATCGATGGAATGGCGGAAGAGATTCGAGGATGAAAACAAATCCCGCTCGCTGGAAAAGCTCTATGCGTATGGCCACACATATCCAAGAACTATTGGAAATCTTCTCAGGTTCCTTATGAAAAAAGAGATCCGCTCGAATATCAGGTTCAGGGATTGCATATGAGAATCGCAATGGGCCGCCACTGCGATGTTGGGCAGCAGCGCCCTTGTCGATGACTATTCCGCCGGTCTGGCGGTCGCGGCCGGTAGCCCCGGCTTGCCCGCCTGGGAAGGATTACGCCTGACATAAGCCGCCTTCAGCGTTTCCGACGTATCACGCGAGCCGTCATGGCTCCAGCCGGGCGGCTGGATCAGATAGTTCCAACGCTGGCTAAGCGTCAGCCCAGGCGTTAGCGCATCCTTGAACATGCCGATCCATTCATGGAACGCCACCTTCAGCGGGTTGAAGGTGCCGATGTTCTTGACGATGCCGTAGCGCGGCCGGTCTTCCTCCAGTTCCTCGACGAAGGTGCCGAACATGCGATCCCAGATGATCAGCGTGCCGGCGTAGTTGGCGTCGAGGTAGCGTGGATTGGTGGCGTGGTGGACGCGGTGGTGCGATGGCGTGTTGAAGATGAACTCGAACCAGCCCCACATCTTGCCGATCGTCTCGGTGTGGATCCAGAACTGCCAGACGAGGTTGAAGCCGAAGACAAAGGCGATCACCGCCGGATGGAAGCCGAGCAGCACCAGCGGCGCCTGCAGGATGAAGGTAAAGGTGAAGAGTCCGGTCCAGCTCTGCCTGAGCGCGGTCGAAAGATTGTAGTGCTGGCTGGAATGATGATTGACGTGCTCGGCCCACACCCAGCGCACCCGGTGCGCGATGCGGTGATAGACATAGTAGCGCAGATCATCGAGCAGGAAGGCGGCAACGAACACCCAGACCGACAGGCCGAGATTGAAGAAGCGGAACTGCCACAGCCATAGCAGTGCCCAGTAGGACACGACGCCGAGCAGCAGCCCGGCAACGACATTGCCCGTTCCCATCATCAGGCTGGTCAACGTATCGCGCGTCTCGAACGATCCCTTGGCGCGCCCGGTGCGCACCAGCCAGAGTTCAATCAGGATCGCCGCGACGAAGAAAGGGATCGCAAGCTGGGTAACCTGCGGAAAATTGTACTCGTCCATCACGCCGCCTCTTGGATTTGATCGCGGTTCCGCAGCGTAGCCTCTACGGCCCGCGCGCCGGCTTCGTGCGCAAAGACGAAATTGCCGCCCTTCCAGGTGAAATCGTTGAGCCGCAGCGAGACCGCATTCCCTTTCCTGGTCAGCGCCAGAATGTCGTGCGGCGTGACGATGCGCGTCAGAAAGCAGTCGCCGATGCTCTGGACAATGCCGTAGCGTTGCGGGCCGAGGTCGAGAAACGCGGCATGATTGTCGGTGGTCAGCCGCACAGCTCCAGGCGTCTCATCGGGAAAATCCTCGGCAAAGCGTGCAAGCGCATGGTCGGCGCCGGCAAGCGTCGCGGTCGTCGTGCCGCCGGTGAAATGCACGGCTGCCACGGACAGCGCGATGCCGAACACGACAAGGACGACCAGGACTGGCAGGCTCATGGAAAGGCGGCTCCTCCGACGGCCCGCATTTCTCTGACGCGGGTCCACGTGGACGGAATCCCTAGCACGATTGACGTTTACGTCAAAGGGTCGTCCAGCCCCACATCGCATGACGCAGGAGCAGCCAGTGCCGACGCAAGGTGGAGAGCCTCGCGGTCGTGCCGAGCGGCGACCCGCCCGCCTTCTCCATCCTGTCGAGATAGGCGCGTGTCAGCGCCAGCGGCAGGAAAGCAGGCCGTAGTGCGACGGGGAGCGCCGGCGCGCCCTTCTCGAAGGCGTTGAGATGCTCCCGCGCCAGCGCGATCATCGCCGCAACCGCCCGCCCGGCGGCAGCCCCGCCCTCGCCTTTCACGAACTCGTCCGGCGTCGTGCCGGCCGCAGCCAGTATGTCGGCGGGTACAAAACACTGGCCGCGCCGGCGGTGCAGCGGCAGCAGAAGCAACAGGCCGGTGATCGCCTGCGCGCAGCCGGCCCTGCCCGCCAGTTCGGCAAAGCCCGGCGCCGCGGCCGGATCGAGCACCATCGCCGCGAGTTGGATCAGCGCCGCGGCAGTTTCGCCGCAATAGCCCTCGAGGTCGGTCCGCGACGGCATCGGATCGTCATAGAGATCGAAGATGCGCGCCTCGAGCATGTTGTCGAAAGCGGATTTCGGCAGATGATAGCCGACGATCGCGGCCTTCAGCGCATCCGCGATCGGATGGCCGGTCTCTTCAGGCCCCTCGGCATTGATAACGTCGCGCCACCATTGCAGCCTGACCTCGCCCGGCAGCGGCTCATGGATGCGGTCGCGCACGCCGGCGATCTCGGCATTGAAGGCGTAGAGCGCAAGCAGCGCGTCGCGCCTGTCGGCCGGCGCATAGAGTGCCGACAGATACCGGTCATGGTCGGCGACCCGGGCCGCATCCATCACGATGTTGGAACTGCCGGCCATTCAATCGACGGCGATCAGCGCCGCGGCCACGGCGCGATCCTCGGCCAGAAGCACATTGTAGGTCCGCACCGCCGCGCCCGTCGACATGGGGTCGGCCGAGATGCCGGCCTCCTTTAGCGCGGCGCGCAGCGCGCCAGGCAGCGGCCGCAATTCCTTGCCCATGCCGACCAGCAGGATCTCGACCTTGTCGGCCTCGGCGAACAGCTTGTCGAAATCCGAGGCCTTCAACACCGCCGGGTCGGCGGGCTGCCAGCCATGGATGCCCGACGGCAAGGCGAGCAGCGATCCGCGATGCGACATGTCGGCGAAGCGGAAGCCGCCATTGCCATAGGCCTCGATCGCCGCCCTGCCCGGGAAATGCGCCTCGCGGATGATGATGCCTTTGGCCATGGGACTAGAGCATGATGCCGAAAAGTGTGGGGCGGTTTTCGGACGGCATCATGCTCTATCTCTTTGATTGAGTGCCGGGTGATTTCCGGTCGACTCCACCTGAATTCATCCGGCTCTGACGGCGTCAGGTCGCCACGGCTTTGCCGCTCACCGGCTTTTCCTCTTCTGTCGCCGCCTGCGGCCTGAGCCTGAAGAGGATCAGCAGCGGCGCGGCGATGAAGATCGACGAATAGGTGCCGAACACCACGCCGAACAGCATTGCCAGCGTGAAGGAACGGATCACCTCGCCGCCGAACAGCACCAGCGCCAACAGTGCCAGCGACGTCGTCACCGAGGTCAGCGTGGTTCTGGACAGCGTCTCGTTGATGGCGTTGTTCAAGAGCTGCGGCAGCGGCATCTTCTTGTATTTTCGAAGATCCTCGCGGACGCGGTCATAAACCACGATCGTGTCGTTCAGCGAGTAGCCGATGATGGTGAGGATGGCGGCCAGCGACGACTGATTGAACTCCAGTCCCGTCAAGACGAAGAAGCCGACCGTCATCACCACGTCGTGCACCGTGGCGACAATGGCGCCAACCGCGAACTGCCATTCGAAGCGGAACCAGACATAGAGCAGGATACCTGCCAGCGCGATCAGCATGGCGATCGTGCCCTGCTTGGCGAGCTCGCCGGACACAGTCGGGCCGACGACTTCGACGCGGCGGAAGTCGTACTGGTCCTGCAACTCGCCCCTGACCTTGTCGATGACGGTCTGCTCGGCATTTTCGCCGGCGTCCTGTGTGCCGACGCGGATCAGCACGTCGTTGGGCGCGCCGAACTGCTGCACCTGGATTTCGCCGATGTTGAGCTCGGACAGGCGGTTGCGGATATCGCCGAGGTCGGCATCGCCCTGCTTGGACTGGACCTCGATTATCGAGCCGCCCTTGAAGTCGATGCCGTAATTGATGCCGATGGTCAGGAAGCCGACGACCGAGAGAACCGACAGCAGGCTGGACAGGGCGAAGGTCCAGCGGCGGATGCCCATGAAGGGGATCTTGGTGCCCGGCGGAATGAAGGTCACGGGCGCGCGCGGCAATTCCTTCGGCCGCGCCCGGCGAAGCCAGATGGCAACCAGCATGCGGGTGAAGGTGAAGGCGGTGAAGACCGTGGTCAAAATGCCGATGGCATAGGTGATTGCGAAGCCTTTGACCGGCCCTGTGCCGAGGAAGAACAGCACCACGGTGGCAATCAGCGATGTCACGTTGGAGTCGACAATGGTCGCCAGCGCCTTGGAGAAGCCTGTGTCGATCGCCTGGATGACCGAGCGGCCGTTCCGTCGCTCCTCGCGAATACGTTCATAGATCAGAACGTTGGAGTCCACCGCCATACCGATGGTGAGCACGATACCGGCGATACCAGGCAAGGTCAGCGTGGCGCCCAGAAGCGACAGCACGGCCACGATCATCGCCACATGGACGGCCAAAGCGATGTTCGCAAGGAAGCCGAGGAAGCCATAGGCGACGAACATGAAGACGACGACCAGAATCGAACCGATCACGCCGGCCACCTTGCCGGCATGGATCGAGTCCTGGCCAAGGCCCGGGCCGACCGTGCGTTCCTCGATGATCGTCAGTTTTGCCGGCAGAGCGCCGGCGCGCAGCAGCACGGCGAGGTCGTTGGCGCTCTCGGCCGTGAAGTTGCCGGAGATCTGGCCGCTGCCGCCCAGGATCGGCTCACGGATCACCGGCGCCGAAATCACCTGATTGTCGAGAACGATGGCGAACGGCTTGCCGACATTCTGCTGAGTCGCCTGGCCGAACCGCGTCGCCCCGCGAGAGTTGAACGTAAACGAAACGACCGGCTCGTTGGTCTGCGAATTATAGGTCGGCGTCGCGTTCGACAGGTCTTCACCAGACACGATGACGCGGTTCTCGACGAGATAAGGAACCGGAGGATCATCCTGCGAATAAAGGACGGAGTCGCCGGGCGGCGGGCGATTTTTCATCGCATCTTGGACCGGCACCGACGTGTCGACCATCTGGAACGTCAGCTTGGCGGTCTGGCCGATAATGTCCTTGAGCCTCTGCGGATTCTGAAGCCCGGGCACCTGGACCAGGATGCGATCGTCGCCCTGGCGCTGCACGATCGGCTCGGTCGTACCGAGCGCGTTGACGCGCCGCTCCACCACTTCGATCGCCTGCGAGAGCGCCGTCGACGTGCGGTACTTGATGCCCGCGTCCGTTACCGTGAACTTCAACAGCCCGGATTCGGAATCGTCCAGCGTCATCGACTGCACGGAACCGCCGGTAAAGAGACCGGCCGCGATCGGATTGGTTATCGGCTTCAGCGCCGTCTTGGCGGCCTCGACCTGGCTCGGATCGTTGATGCGTACCTGAACGGTCCGCCCCGTCCCGCCGAGGCCGGTATATTGGATCTTGGCGTCGCGCAGCAGCGTCCTGATCTCGTCTCGCGTCGTCTCCAGTTGATCCTTGATCAGGTCATTCTGATCCATCTGAAGCAGGATGTGCGAACCGCCCTGAAGGTCGAGGCCGAGCGTCATCTGCCGCTTCGGCACCCAGCTCGGCAGTTGCGCCAGCATGCTTGCCGGAAAGAGATTGGGCGCGGCGAGGATCACTGTGATGGCCACGGCGAGCCAGATCAGGATCATCTTCAGGCGCGAGAAATAGAGCATTCGTTCTTATCCGTTCAGGCGTACAAGCGGCAGCGTTCCGCCATCGAGGTTAGGTTACTTCTTGGCGTTCTGGTTCGCCACCGGCTCGCCCTTCACGCGCACGTCCGAGATCGTCGAGCGCAGCGCCGTCACCTTGGTTCCGCCGCCAAGGTCGATCTCCAGCTCATTGTCGTCGATCACCTTGGTCAC
>RXJA01000570.1 GCA_003963455.1 Hyphomicrobiales bacterium | reverse complement strand
TGCTGCCATGAAGGCCGGGAAAAACCTTCGATGGCACGCTGGGCGAAGCCCGCAAGGGTGGAGATCGGCGTGGTCTGGAACGGGAGCTGCTCTCGGGCGGCGACTGGCAGGACCGTCAAAATCAAGGCTGGCCTGGCGCGACGACTTTACGGAAGTTGCTGCCTCGACCGGTACCTGATCTGACAGGGAGGCGCTGGGAGAAATCCCAGCGCCGACTGTCTTTTTGGGAGCGCCTTCCTGGGCGGTCGCCGCGGTGTATCGCCAGGCAGGCAAGCGGTATCTGGGCGCGCATCCTGCTCAGCCACCGATTCCCATATTGCCCGACACGCGCAGCACTTGCCGTCGCCATGCGCAGGCTCGACATGATGCTGCCGGCTTTGGCCAAGCCGGTGCCAAATTGGAACATGTCCACGTCACGACTGAAGCATTTCGGTCACAGTCGCCGGCTGAGCAGCCTTCGGAAACGTCCCGCCATCCACATTTCACAATCGCGGCCAAATCCCGCCTTGTTCGGCATGGATGGATGCAAGCGGGGTGGGGAAGCAATTTGGAGCAATTCCAGGATAAAGTGTGTGCGGTTTTCCGTCCGGAATTGCGTCAAGGCAAAGAGATAGAGCGGTTCGCCGTTTCCGTGAAACGGTGAAGCGATCGGAAGGGACAAGACCGTGATCAAGACCGCCCTTGTCGCCATGACCATCGTCGGCTGCGACTGCGACGCCAAGCTGTGCGAATATATCGGCGAGACGCCGGCCAAATGGGCGACGATCGCCGACTGCGAGGCGGCGATGAAGAGCCAGATGCTGCACCAGCGCAATTTCGACTATCCGCTGGTTTCAGGCATCTGCCGCGTCAAGGGCTCGGCCTCTTCCTCCGAGCTTGCCGCGAAAGCCTCCGGGCCGGATCTGAAGCCCAGGAACCGTGTCGTGGAAACCATCGCCCCGCTGCCGCCCGAGCTCGACCATCGCCCGAGCGCGCCCGTCGGCGGAACGGTGACCGCCAGCGAAACGGAAGCAGCGAAGCCCGTGGCCTTCGACGGGTCGGTCGATGGCGGCCGCGCCGTGCTTTACCGCACCAAGGCCGGCTATGCCGTGGTCAGGACCGATCTCACCCGCGCGGCCGGCGCAACGGTGGACGCGGCGAGGCGCTCGGCGAAATGGCTGGCCGGTCTGACTGGGCTGTAAGCCTGTCCAAGGCGTGACGAGAGTCAGGTCAGGCCGGCCTCACCTGAACATCGACACGCATTACTCTTCAGGGTCCCCCAACCTTCGGCAGCTTGAGCAGCGACGGCGGCTAGCCGCAGTCCGATTGATAATGCCGACATATTGCAGGAAGATAATGCCCTCGCCTGGGTTGGGGGGTGTCATGACATTTGCCGTTCGCGTCGCGCTGTGCCTGCTGCTGGCGCTCGTTCCTTTGCACGCCCGCGCGCAAAACAACGACAAGGCCATGATGATCGCCTCCGACGACGCCGAGATGGCGGCGGCGATCGAGAAGGCGCGATCCAGCCTGGACGAATTCCTAGCCTTGTCCGACACTCCGCCACCGGGAACCGACAGGTTCAAGCTGAAAGTGATGGTCGTCGATGGAACCGCGACGGAGCATTTCTGGGTCATCCCCTTCAAGCGGACCGACACCAGCTTCGTCGGCATATTGGCGAACGAGCCTGAAATCGTCCGCAACGTCGTCCTCGGCCAGAACATCGAATTCAACAGGGACGACATTTCCGACTGGGGCTATACCAGGAACGGCCATCAGGTCGGCAGCTTCACCGTCTGCGTGATGCTCAAGAAGATGTCGAAGGAAGAAGCCGACTACATGCGCACCCAATACGGCTTCGACTGTTGAGGTCTATTCGGCAACCTCGTCCCTCGCGCCGATCTTGCGCATCAGCGCAGCGGTGGCCAGCATGGCGCCGAGATCGGCGATCATCGGCGCGACATGAATGTTGTAGTCGATCGGCTGCGAGATATCCGGAAGCTCGAAGAAGTTCTTCGATCGCGGCATCAAGAGAAACCCATCGCTGCCGTTGAGCGCCACCCGCGCCTGGTCGTAGGGCCATGTCTCGCGCAGCCAGGTCAGCGCCTGCGCCATCCGGCCGGTCACCAACGGTCGCGCCGCCTCGACATTGTCGGTGCGAAATTCATAGGCGGCGTCGAGGTCATCGACGCCGGATGACAGCTCCTGCATCTTGCTGGCAAAGATGCCGCGGAAAAAATGCGCCACCTTGCCCGCCTTGCGCGCCGCAACCAGCGTTCCCGGGAATTGCTCGATGGTCTCGAAGGCGACGATGACGCCCTTGAAGGCAATCGTCTCGCTCTTGCCCGAGCCTTCCCAGAGCCTCGCCTCGTAGAGTTCGAAGGGAAAATCCTCGTAGCGCCCGGAAATGACGTCGTCGAAGCTCTGCCGGTTGAAGGCGCCAACCGTTTCGCGCGGCATCCTGTCGAAGGAATTCGGCCGCATTCCATGCTGGTAGCGCACATCGCGTACGAAGCCGAAGATCATCGGCAGCAGCATATCGCGGAAGGATTGCTGCAGCCGGGTCGCCGGCCGCAGTGCCTGGAAATAGAGCAGAACCGCGACGATCATGCCGCAAAGGTAGAGAAAGATGTGCGGCGTCGACAGCCATTGCTCGTGGGGATCGGCGGCGGCGTTGAACAGCCAGGCAATGAGCGCCACGAAGACGACGACCAGGCCAACGAATACGGGCACCCGCCAGCGGACCTGTTTCCGGGCCGACGCCCGTTTTGCCTCGTAGTCCTCGATGCCACGCCTGATGCCCGCGATCACCGCTTCGCTCGGCATGAAATCCGCTGCTTCCATGGCCACCCCCGGCCGTCGCTAGGACATTGCTCATGATAGCGGCTTTTGCGCGAAAGTCGCCTGCGCGGGAAAAACCGCCCCAAGCCGCGCTGCAACCCGCCGCTTGAACGCGCCGTCCAGCGCATCCACCGGCACCAGCCGTTCATGGCCCTGGGCGGCGAGGCGCGCGAAGAAATGCAGCCTGTAGGCAGCGATGATGCCGCGTGTGGCGATATCGGCGCTGACATCGACGGTTAGTATCGAACCGATGCGGCCTGGCCATGGCTGCCTGGCAAGGGCTGTGCCGAGGAAATCACCAAGGCAGTGGGCGATGACGCTATCGCCGATATGCTCGACCGGCTGCACGACATGAGCGTGATGCCCCACGATCAGCCCGACACCGTGATCCGCCAGCCGCCTCGCCAGCGCCCGCGTCGCCGGCCTTGGAAAGTGCCGGAACTCCCAGTCCCAATGCGGCACCGCGCAGAGCAGATCGACGCCGGAAACAGCGTCGCGCGGCCATTTGGCGGGATCGCCGCACATGGAAATGCGTTGTTCAAACGAAATGGCGCCGGCGTTGCGCCAGAGCGAGAAGGCTGCGAAGCCGATCGCCAGCGATCCGGCCGCATGAACCTGGACCGGCCCGCCAGCGACCGTGCCGATGGTGCGAATCCCGAGCCGGTTCAGCGCGGCGAGCGTTTCCTCGAAACCGCCGATCCCCTGGTCGAGCACATGATTGTTGGCCAGGGACAGCACGAGCCTCTCGCGCGCGATGCCGGCGGCTGCAAGCGCATCGGCCAGGAAACGCTCGCTCATCGCATGATGCGTTCCGAGTAGCGTGCCGATGATCGCGCGTGGACGTTCGACGATCGGGCTTTCGCAATTGCCGATCACGAGGTCGGCGGATGAAAGCAGCGCAGCGATCGCCGGATCGCATTCGGGCGTATCGCGATTGGCGACCGCCGAAATGTCGCCGATGAACGCCAGCCGCGCGCTCTGCATCGGCAGCGGATCGATCAGCGTCGCCGCCGGCGCCGCGAAGCCGCTTTTGTCGCCGCCAAGCGATGGTCTCAGCAGACGCGGCAGCCACGACAGCTTGTAGGAAAGCGGATAATTCGACACGGGCACGTCCAGTTTTGCCCTGTGTAGACTGTCTGACGAGCCGGTTGAAGCCGACCGCCGAACGATCCTCAGCGGATATCTCGGGCCGACCAAAATACGTGTATGCTCGTCCCATCACGCGAGTGGAGGACGATGATGACGTTGCTCAAGACAGTCTTTGCCGCCGCCCTGTCGGTGTTCCTGCCGGCGTCCCTCGCCTGGGGGGAGATACCGGACGCGGCCAAATCCTTGTTCGAGGCGAAGAGCGTGGCCGAGCGGAACACGGCGCTGTCCACGCTAGAGGCGGCAGCGGCCGGGGATCCGGCATCGGCCTATGCGGCCGGCGCCGGCGAATTCTTCACGGCACTGGAACTCCTCGCCGGCGGCCTGCATCGCCATGGGTTCGAGAGCCCGAAATCCTTCATGCTGCCGCTGATGCAACTGCCCGTCCCGGACAATCCCAACCCGGAACCGCTGACCTACGAAGATTTCCGCGCTATCCTGGTCGCCTTCCGCGACCGCCTGGAAAAATCCGCCGCCAAACTCGGCTCGGTCCCGGCCAACGCCGACATCGGCATGGTCGTCGACCTCACCCGCGCCGGCATCGACCTCAACGAAGACGGCACGATCGCGCCGGACGAAAGCTTCGCCGCGATCATGGCCGCCCTGTCGCGCAACGGCGGCACCGCCGACGCCGCCGTTTCGCTCACCTTCCGCTTCGACCGCGCCGACGGCTACTGGCTGCAAGGCTACGCCGAGTTCCTGATGGCGCAGGCCGATTTCTGGCTGGCGCACGACTTCAGGGCCATGTTCGACGGCTCCTTCCACATGCTGTTCCCTCGGGCGAAACTGCCATTGCAGGATACGCTCGTGCCGCCGGACGGCGGCATGAGTGGCAACATCTTCACCTCCGAATGGCGCTTCGCCGACTTCATATCTCTCGTGCATCTCATCAATTGGCCCGTCGTCGAACCGGAACGCCGGCAGGCCGCGCGGAGCCATCTGCTGGAGATGATCCGGCTGTCGCGCGAGGACTGGAAAGCGATCCTGGCCGAGACCGACAACGATCGTGAATGGCTGCCGGGACCGCAGCAGAAGGGCGTCAACCCGCTGACCGGCCTCGAGGTCGGCCAGGAACAGGTGCAGGCCTGGCTCGCCACATTGACTATAGCCGAGGATCTTCTCGAAGGCCGTGTCCTGCTGCCGCATTTCCGCATCACCGGCAAGGGCATCAACATGAAGCGCTTCTTCGACGAACCGAAACCTTTCGACCTCGTGCTGTCGGTCACCGGCCCCGGCATCGCACCCTATCTCGAAAGCGGCAGGATCCTCACCAGCGACGATTTCGACCAGATCCAGCGCCAGTTCGGCGGCGCCGGCTTTTTGACGTTCGCGCTGTGGTTCAACTGAGGATTAATCGCACGAGCTACAGGATTGCCCCCTGGTAAAGCACCGCCTCCGCCTCATCCGGCGCGAAGCGCCGCGCCAGCGTACGGAAGGCGCTATGGACACCGTCGCGGTCGAGGTTGCAGCTTCTAAGGTGGCGGACGGCCAGCGTCGGATCGAACGCGGTGCGACCATGCAGGACCCGCTGATTGTCGAACACCAGCACTTCGCCGGGCCGAAGCTGGTGCTGGAACTGGTTCGCCGGATCGCAAATCAGCCGCGTCAACTCGGCCAGCGCTTCGATCAGACCGTCGACCTCCTCTACCGATCCGGCCTGCGGCGCCAGGCAGCGGTCGTTGTAGCGTATGCCGGTGACGGCGCCGCTCGCGTCGAGGCTGATGACATGCGCCTCGGCGCTGAAGAACACGTCGCCGGCGTGCTCGCGATGGAATGTCACGCCATGCCTGGTCAGCAGATCGAAGAGCTCCGGCGTGTTCCTGCGCATCAGCTCGGCGACCTGAAAACCGTCGACCATCAGGGACGTGCCGCCGATGCCCGCGCCGGTCCTGATGGCATGGAAGAAGATGAAGCCAGGCGGCGAATAGCGAAACGGCTCATCGGTGTGCGGGATCTGCGCCCGCGCCGTCTCTCCCGCTACGCGGGCGTCAGGTCGTGAGATGAGATCGAAAACCTTGCCGTAGCTGGTCTCGCGTACGGGGCCGTAACGGCCGGCGACACGCAGCGTGGCCTCCGGCTCGGCCGGCACTCCGGTCAGCATGGCGATGCCGTGGTCGCGCAAGGCGCGCAGCGAGCGGAACAGCGCTTCGTCGTCCTCGACCACGGCGTCGAAGGCGAAACGGCCCAGCCGCCCGGCGAGATCGCTGCTCCACGGTTCCGGGTGGAAGCGCGGCGCACCGAAATCGCCCCTGCGTCCGGTATGAACATCCAGAAAGCCCGCCGCGAAGCGCGAGACATGGCCGTCCGGCCAGATCACATCCATCATCCCATCCGACGAAATTTCGATCGACGCCGCCCGGATATCGGCGGGAACGTCCGCCGGCGTCAGCCAGCGCTTTCCGGAAGCGGTGTCGCCGCATATGTCGCACTCACAGGCGAGCCGCAGCCAGCGCGTCGACAGCCGGCCGGCGCTGCCGTCATCGAATTCGACCGTGATGCGTGTCCCTTCGTTGCGCATCGATCGCAATGAGCGTGGTGTCGCGAGGGCCTGACCGGCGGAGACGGACTGGGTCTGCATATCGAGCATGGCGATGGCCTTCCTGGATTGAGTTGTCTTCAACAAGGCTAGGTCTATGGCAGCCAAATTTGCAAACGAGTTTGCTTTCGCGAGTTTTGAGGTAAACTCAATCCATGACGCTTCTTCGCGACCTCCCGTTGTCGGCTCTGCGGGCGCTGGCCGCCGCCGCGCGCACCGGCAGCCTGACGCGCGCCGCCGACGAACTCGGCGTCACGCCGGGCGCTGTCGGCCATCAGTTGCGGCAGCTGGAGGATCGTCTCGGCGTCAAACTGGTCAGGCGCGAGGGCAACGGCATCGCGCTCACGCGCATCGCCGAAGCGGCGCTGCCCGACATCGACCGCGGCTTCGACGCGCTGGCCTCGGGGCTGCGGCGGCTGCGTTTCCAGCGCCGCGCCGATACCTTCACCATCGCGGCCGACCCCTCTTTCTCTTCGCTTTGGCTCGCGCCACGCCTCGACAGGGTTCGTGCGGCGCTCGGCAGGCTGGACGTGCGCATCGTCGTGTCGATCGCGTTGGACTCGATGATGGAGGAAGGCATCGACCTCGCAATCAGCTACCGGAAGAGTTCGGCCAGGGACCTCGCATCGGCCGACCTCTTCACCGAAAGGGTGGTCCCGGCTTGCGCCCCGGCGTTGATCGGGAACCGCTCCGACACCGCCACAGCGCTCGACCGTCTGCCTCTACTGCATATCGATCAGACCATGGGCGACGATGTCTACCCCACATGGGCAAGCTGGTTCACCGCCGCCGGACGCCAGCGCAAGAACATCGACCATGGACCGCGTTTCCCCTTGACCGTGCTGGCGGCGCAGGCCGCGATTTCCGGCATGGGCGCGTTGCTTGCAAGCGAACTGGTGCTACAGGAGCATCTCCACGCCGGTCAGCTCGTCGAGATTGCCCGCGAGATTCCGGCATTGACCATCAAGCGCCGTCTGGTCTGGCCGGCGGACGGACCGAAAGCACGCCATGCAGCCGCCGTCGCCGCGGCACTTGCCGCTGTCGCGGATGCCGACGCTTCCCGGCCCAACAGGTCATGACGCCTCTCCTGACAGCCTTCTGTCAGCAGCGTCCGCGCCCGGCCGGCGCCCATTCACTGGCCTCTTTCCATTTCGGCCGAGTCCACCCATATTCGGGCCATGGCCAGACATCCTGACAAGAAGACGCCTTCGCAAGACGGCGCGCCAAGGCGGCGCAGCCCGCTGACCGACTTCCTCGACGCCGCCGAGCCGTTGAATCCCGGCGGCTTTGCCGAGACACCGCAGGCGGAATTTTCCGGCGCGCCGCTTACCGGCTCGATCTCCGATTGGGCCGGGCAGATCGAGCGCGAGGCGGAAAAGCAGCCGAAGGCCAAAGCCCCGAAGAAGATCCCCGAGCGCTCGTCGGCGCCCGGTCGCACGGCGCGCGGCACCTCGATGGGCGGCGCGGCTTCGGCCAAGGAACGCGCGGCCGCCGGCCTCAACCCGGTGGCCGGCCTCGACATCAGCCTGGAGGACGCCGAGTCGGTTTCCTCCGGCGGTGTCACCGCGACCGTCGCGGCGCTGTCGGCGCTGATCGAATCCGGCAATCCGCTGCACAAGGACGGCCAGTTGTGGACGCCGCACCGCCCGGCCCGGCCGGAGAAGTCGGAAGGCGGCATCGCCATCAAGATGGTGTCGGATTTCGAGCCGGCCGGCGACCAGCCGACCGCCATCAAGGACCTCGTCGAAGGCGTCGACCGGAGCGATCGCACCCAGGTGCTGCTCGGCGTAACCGGCTCGGGCAAGACCTTCACCATGGCCAAGGTGATCGAGGAGACGCAGCGCCCTGCCCTGATCCTGGCGCCCAACAAGACGCTGGCCGCGCAGCTCTATGCCGAGTTCAAGAAGTTCTTCCCAGAGAACGCGGTCGAGTATTTCGTCTCCTACTACGACTATTACCAGCCGGAAGCCTACGTTCCGCGCACCGACACCTATATCGAGAAGGAATCCTCGATCAACGAGCAGATCGACCGCATGCGCCACTCGGCGACGCGCTCGCTGCTGGAGCGCGACGACGTCATCATCGTCGCCTCGGTCTCCTGCATCTACGGTATCGGCTCGGTCGAGACCTATACGGCCATGACCTTCCAGATGCAGGTTGGCGACCGGCTCGACCAGCGCTCGCTTCTCGCCGACCTCGTCGCCCAGCAATACAAGCGCCAGGACATCAACTTCGTGCGCGGCTCGTTCCGCGTGCGCGGCGACACGATCGAGATCTTTCCAGCCCACCTCGAGGACCGCGCCTGGCGCATCTCGATGTTCGGCGACGAGATCGAGTCCATCACCGAGTTCGACCCGCTGACCGGGCAGAAGACCGGCGAACTGAAGAGCGTCAAGATCTACGCCAACTCGCACTATGTGACGCCGCGCCCGACCTTGAATCAGGCCATCAAGTCGATCAAGGAAGAACTCAAGCACCGCCTGCAAGAGCTTGAAAAGGCTGGCCGCCTGCTGGAAGCGCAGCGGCTGGAACAGCGCACCCGCTTCGATCTGGAGATGCTGGAGGCTACCGGCTCCTGCGCCGGCATCGAGAACTATTCGCGTTACCTGACGGGACGCCAGCCGGGCGATCCGCCGCCGACCTTGTTCGAGTATGTGCCGGACAATGCGCTGATCTTCATCGATGAGAGCCACGTCACCGTGCCGCAGATCGGCGGCATGTATCGCGGCGACTTCCGCCGCAAGGCCACGCTTGCCGAATACGGATTCCGCCTGCCCTCCTGCATGGACAACCGGCCGCTGCGCTTCGAGGAATGGGACGCCATGCGCCCACTCTCGGTCGCGGTTTCGGCGACGCCGGGCGGCTGGGAGCTGGAGCAGTCCGGCGGCGTCTTCGCCGAGCAGGTCATCCGCCCGACCGGCCTGATCGATCCGCCGGTCGAGGTACGCCCGGCCAAGAGCCAGGTCGACGATGTCGTCGGCGAGATCCGCGACACGACCCGGGCCGGCTACCGCACGCTGGTCACCGTGCTGACCAAGCGCATGGCCGAGGACCTCACCGAATATCTGCACGAGAACGGCATCCGCGTCCGCTACATGCACTCCGACATCGACACGCTGGAGCGCATCGAGATCCTGCGCGATCTGCGCCTCGGCGCCTTCGACGTGCTGGTCGGCATCAACCTGCTGCGCGAGGGTCTCGACATTCCCGAATGCGGTTTCGTCGCCATCCTCGACGCCGACAAGGAAGGGTTCCTGCGCTCGGAAACCTCGCTGATCCAGACCATCGGCCGCGCCGCCCGCAACGTCGACGGCAAGGTCATCCTCTACGCCGACCAGATCACCGGCTCGATGGAGCGGGCAATGGCGGAGACCAACCGCCGCCGCGAGAAGCAGATGGAGTGGAACGCGGCGAACGGCATCACGCCGGAATCGGTCAAGTCGCGCATCGCCGACATCCTCGACTCGGTCTACGAGAAGGACCACGTGCGCGCCGACATCTCGCAGTTCACCGACGATGCCGGCGCCATGATCGGCAACAACCTGAAGACCCATCTCGAGGCGCTCGACAAGCAGATGCGCGACGCCGCCGCCAATCTCGACTTCGAGAAAGCCGCGCGCGTCCGCGACGAGATCAAGCGGCTGCGCGAGTTGGAGCTTGCCATCTCCGACGATCCGCTGGCCCGCGAGGTGGAAAGCCAAAGTCCTGCATCAGGCCGGGAAAAGGGCAAGCACAACAAGGGCGTGGCCAGACATCGTACAGCCGAGGAACAAGAGCGGTTCCGGCAGCTCGACGAAGCACGCGCCGCCGAGGAGGCGGCCAGGGCTGCCCGGCCCAACCTCTTCGCCAAGCCGTCGCTCGATGACATGGGTCCCGGCACCGACATGGCGACGCCGGCCGGCGCCGTCTCACGCTCGCTGTTCAAGAAGCAGTCGGCCCAGGAGGCGCATGGCTCCGACTTCGGCATTCCGGGCGATCGCGCCAAGCCGCTGTTCCGCAAGAACTCGCTCGATGAGATGACGGTGCGCCGGACGGAAAAACCGATCGAGGGAAAGAAACCGGCCAAGCCGCAGCCAATCTCCCCCCCTGTGGGGGAGATGCCCGGCAGGGCAGAGGGGGGCGCGAAGGAACGCGACGACAAACCGATCGTTCGCCAACGCGCCGGCATCGGCTCTTACGAGGACCCCGCCGACGAACGCCGCCAGAAACGCCGGCCGAGCAAGACCGGGCGGCCAGGGCAGTAGCGCCCGCGTGAGAGAAGGCAAAGCCCACTTGCCACCAACCCCTCCCCGGTGTACCCAATCCCCAACTCGAACTCTGGAAAGGAGGGCTGCGTGAACTACTATCACCATCGTCAGCGTGGCCCGATTTGCGCCCTGCGAGCTTGCTTGCAGGGCTGACCAGAACGGTCCGGGAAATTTCCCCGCTTCGATTTTTGGTCTGCCCTTCGTGGTGCCGCTGAGTCTGGCCTGATGGCCCGCCGGCGCGCCGTCAAAGTGCATCGGCCGGACTCTGCCGCCGGCAAGACCAGAGAAATCGACATGGCCCTGATCAGCCTCAAATCCCTCGGCGTCACCATGAGTGCGCCGCTCTTCTCCAACCTCGACCTCACCGTCGCCGCCGGCGACCGGCTCGGCATCGTCGCGGCCAATGGCCGTGGCAAGTCCACGCTTCTCAGATGCCTGGCCGGTGAATTCGAAGCCACCGCCGGCGACATCACCCGCTCGCGCGGCCTGCGCGTCGGCCATGTCGAGCAATCGATCCCGGACGCATTGCTCGACCGCGGCTTCCATGACGTCGTCGCCGACGCCTTGCCGCCGGAACAGCGCGACAGCGAGCTGTGGCGCGTCGACGTGGTGCTGGATTCGCTCGAAGTGCCGGAAGACATGCGCGGCCGGCCGATGCGCGCGCTGAGCGGCGGCTGGCAACGGCTGGCGCTGATCGCGCGCGTCTGGGTGACCGATCCGGACGTGCTTCTGCTCGACGAGCCGACCAATCACCTCGACCTCGCCAGGATTGGCCAGCTGGAGAGCTGGCTCAATGCGCTGCCGCGCGAGGTGCCGGTGATCATCGCCAGCCACGATCGCGCCTTCCTCGACGCCACCACCAACCGCACGCTGTTCCTGCGCCCGGAAGACTCGCCGGTGTTCGCCTTGCCGTACTCGCGCGCCAGGCAGGCGCTCGACGAGCTCGATGCCTCCACGGCGCGCAAATTCGAGCGCGACATGAAGATCGCCCAGCAGTTGCGCAAGCAGGCCGCCAAGCTCAACAACATCGGCATCAATTCCGGCAGCGACCTTTTGACGGTGAAGACCAAGCAGCTCAAGGAGCGGGCGGAAAAGCTGGAGGATGCCGCCGTGCAAGCGCATCGCGAGCGCTCGGCAGGCGCGATCAGGCTGGCCAACCGCGGCACCCACGCCAAGGTGCTGATCACGCTGGAAGACGCGGCGGTCGAAACACCTGACGGCACGCTGCTGTTCAGGACCGGCAGGCGCCATATCTGCCAGGGCGATCGCATCGTGCTGCTCGGCCGCAACGGCGTCGGCAAGACGCGTTTTATCGCGATGATCCGCGACGCCATTGCCGAACCGGGCTCGGTTGCGAACATCAAGGTCACGCCGTCGACGGTGCTCGGTTACGGCGATCAGGCGCTATCGGGCTTCGATGGCGAGGACACGCCGCTGGCGATGCTCTCGCGCCGCTTCGAGATCGGCGAGCAGCGCGCCCGCTCGCTGCTCGCCGGCGCCGGCGTCGCGATCGAGATGCAGGAGAGGAAGATCGGCGCGCTGTCCGGCGGACAGAAGTCCAGGCTGATGATGCTGGTGCTCAGGCTCATCCATCCCAATTTCTATCTGCTCGACGAGCCGACCAACCATCTCGACATCGACGGCCAGGAAGCGCTGGAGGACGAATTGCTGACGCATCAGGCGAGCTGCCTGCTTGCCTCGCATGACCGCTCCTTCATCCGCGCCGTCGGCAACCGCTTCTGGCTGATCGACAGGCGGCGGCTGACCGAAGTCGACGATCCGGAGGCATTCTTCCGCTCGGTCGCGGAAGCGCCCAACTGAGTGACGGTACATCTGCCGGCCGGCACCACCGGCCGGCATACTTTTCCATCTGCTAAAAAAGGAGCATCTTGAATTGCTCAGCCATGGAGGGAACGGGCCATGCGTGCAGTGGAAATCGTCAGCAATCTCTACCAGGCCTATGCGGACCGCGACATCGAGGGCGCCTTGGCGCGATGCGCCGAGAATGTCGTGTTTCGCTGGATCGCCGATCCCCGGCACTCGCGCCACGCCGGCACCGCGCACGGCAAGCAGGAATTCCTCGCCAGGCTCCTGGCGCTCGATGACGACTTCGAATACCGGCACTTCGTCCCGGTCGAGATCGTCGACGGCGGCGACAAGGTCGCCGCGCAGGTCGAGATCCATATGACGCGCCGCGCCACCGGCGAGGAATTCATCATGCGCACCGCCAATTTCTGGACGGTCCGTGACGGCGAGATCATCGAGATGGTGGAATATTACGACACCGCGCTGGCCGCGTCGGTGTTCTGATAAGGATCGGCCGGCTGTTGTCCGGCCAGGCTGGCACTCCCCGGCCCGACATTTCGAAAAAAGCATCGATGGCCATGTAGGATCGCCGCCACCTCGTCCGTCCTTTGGATTGCAAGCCAAGCCAATCCGAGAAGAGGAACACGAGAATGAACGACCAGACCCCGCCCCGCGCCAAGGTCCTTGGCGGATTGACCCCCTACCTGCAGGTCGCCGGCGCCATCAAGGCCGCCGAATTCTACAAGCAGGCTTTCGGCGCGGAGGAAGTGTTCGCCTATCCGCCGGACGACAAGGGCCGCACCATGCATATCCATCTCCACGTCAACGGCTCGACGCTGATGCTGGGTGATGCCTATCCGGAACACGGCCATCCGCACCAGGCGGCGCAGGGCTACACGCTGCAGCTCCATCTCGGCAGCGACGACATCGACGCCTGGTGGAAGCGTGCCGTGGATGCCGGCTGCGAGGTCGTCACACCGCTGCAGGTGATGTTCTGGGGCGACCGCTGGGGCCAGGTGAAGGATCCCTTCGGCGTCGCCTGGGCGATGAATGCGCCGGTGAAGTGAATTTCCTAGAGCATGATCCCGAAAAATGGGAACCGGTTTTCGGAGAAAGATCATGCTCCCAACAAAGAGTTAGACCGTGATGGCGATTGAACGAAACGCCATCACGGTCTAGCGAGCAGCGCCGCCCGTCAATGGCGGGCGGAACGCGCTCACTCGCGCCGGGTCGTACCCCCGCCGGCCCGGCGCCCTGTTTTCAACAAGAGGAGAACCGCCATGTCCTATGTCGACGGCTTCGTGCTCGCCGTGCCGAATGCAAATATCGATGCGTACAAGAAAATGGCCGGGAACGCCGGCGCCGTCTGGATGGAGCACGGCGCGCTCGCCTATGTCGAATGCGTCGGCGACGACGTGCCCTATGGCGAGTTGACCTCGTTCCCGCGCGCCGTGCAGGCGAAGGACGACGAAACCGTCGTCTTCGCCTGGGTCGTCTATAAGTCCAGACAAAGCCGCGACGCGGTCATGGCCAAGGTGATGGCCGATGAGCGCCTCAAGATGGACTGGTCCGCCATGCCGTTCGACGGCAAGCGCATGATCTTCGGCGGCTTCCAGCCGTTCGTGGAGCTTTGAGGAACTGGCACGGGCAGGTGGCGGATTGCAACCTTTGCGATTAGCCGAAACGCTGGTGAGGTCGTCATCCACGGGCGGAGCAAGGAGCGAAGCGACGCAGCGCAGACCCGAGGATGACGAAGCCGAGGGGCTTTAGGCAAACGGTGAAACGCGGGCAACCGCTATTGGCAGGCCGGTCTCACCTCAAGATCAGCCCAGCTTGTCGAGCAGCGGCTTCAGCCGGTCGCCATAGCGCTTCCACAGATCGACGGAGCCCTGATACATCGGCTGGCGCACCTGCGCGGCCGACGCCGTGCGCACCGGCCGGTCCGTCTCGTGGAACGACAGCACCTTGTCGTCCCAGGTCAGGCCGAGATACGTCATCAGTGCCCGTGTCTGCCCTTCCTGGTCGGCGACGAAATCCTCATAGCGCACGTCATGCACGACGCCCGGCAGCACCTTGTGCCAATGCGCCATGATGTCGGTGTAGAGGTTATGGAAATCGGCGAGCTCGCCGAGGTCGTAGCCATAGCGGTGGCTGTCGCCACGGAAATGCACCTTGAAGATCGACAGGCACGTGGCCGCCGCATCGCGCGCGCAATGAACGATCTTCGCCTTCGGCAGCATCATGTGCAGGAAGCCGACCAGAAGGAAGTTGCCCGGCATCTTGTCGGTGACATGGCGGTAGCCCGGATAGCGACTATGCAGCATGTCGAGATAGGCCTGCCCCGCTTCGGCGAACGCCTTGTCGGGCATGTCGGCTATCCCGGCGGGGAAGCCGCCAGGCATGCTCATCGGAAACTGCTTGCCGACGGCCGTCTTCAGGATGTTCAACTCGCCTGCGCCATAGACCTGCGGATGGCTGGCGATGATCTGCTCGACCAGCGTCGTGCCGGAACGCGGCATGCCGACGACGAAGATCGGCGTGTCGTCGGAAATGTCGCTAGGCTTGTGCTTGTCGAAGAAGGCCTTGTCGAAGACCGCCTTCATCGCCTCGAACTCGCCGCGCGTCCTGACCGGATCGTAGTCGATGGCCTGGCGGCGGATGGCGTTGCCCTCGGCGAAATAGTCGAAGGCGCGGCCATAGTCCTTGAGGTCGTCATTGACCTTGCCCAGGCCAAAGGAGAGCTGCATGCGCGCCAGGCTGCCCTGCGGCGCCTTGGCATGCTCGGCCTCCATGCCGGAAAGCTCCTTGTCGCGCTCGGTCTGGCGCTTCACCTGCGTCAGCAGCAGCCAGGCCCTCGCCATGCTGGGCGCGACCGCCACTGCCTGGCGGGCGAGATCGGCCGCCTCCTCGAGCTTGCCCTTCTCCATCATCGCGACGCCCAGCCCGTAGAGAAGCTCGGCGTCCTTCGGCCTGATCGACAGCGCCTCGCGAAACAGCGCGATCGCCTCATCCAGCCGCCCGGCCTCCTGCATCGTCTCGGCAAGGCCGATCCGCGCGCGGACATGGAACGGGTTGCGGCCGACGGTGCCGCGATAGATCTCCTCGGCCGCGTCGAGCTGGCCGAGCTGCTTCAGCGACGAGCCGAGATTGTCGCGCGCGGCCAGCTGGTCGGGCCGGATATCCACCGCGCCGCGGAAGAAATCGATCGCGGCGGCAATGCGCCCGAGATCGCGCATGACCGTGCCCATATTGTTGAGGAAGTCGGCGTTCCCGGGCTGCAAGGTCACCGACTTCTCGATGAGGTCGAGCCCTTCCTCGCTCCTGCCGGTCTGGTGCAGCAGCAATCCGAGGAAATGCAGCGCGGCGGCATGGTTGGGCTGCTGCGCCAACACCTGCCGGTAGAGCCCTTCGGCCTCCTGGCGGCGTCCCGCCTGGTGCAGTTGCAGCGCCTTTTGCACATACGGGTCGAGCGGGCTCGCCGAGGCACTTGGCCTGCCGCCCGCGTTTGCCGCTCTTCTTTGATCTCTGTTAATGGGAAACCTGCCGTATTTGTTGGTCCGCCGGACCTAAGCCATGCGGGCAAGAGATTCAAGGCTAAGCATCATCGGGCGCTGCTGCATCCATCCGCGACCATGGAGATGGGTGCCACCTCAGCACGGCCCGTCGCCGACGATGCGATAGTCGGCCGCGCGGGCTTCGCATGCGTTCGGGAAGGTGCGCACCTGCCCGTGGCGACTGGCGCAGACCGGCGCGTAATCACGCGTGCAGAACGTCTGCTCTCCGCCGCCGCCGGCGTCCCGGCAAGGGCCGTCCCGCACGATGCGGTACCCTTCCCTTTCGGCCAGGCAGGCATTGGCGAAAGTCTGGCGGTCGCCGGCGCGCCGGGCGCAGACCGGTTGGTATTGCATGGTGCAGAGCTGCGGACGCGGCCTGGGCGGGCGCGGACCAGGCCCGTCGTCTACCACCATCGTACAGGCCGCCAGCAGCACGGACAGGATGAAAACGGCAAGGCCCTGCCAGGAGATCGCAAGGAAACGCATGTGTCTCTCCTCTATCCCGGCTTCACCATGCCTGCACGCGACATACTCGCATCCTTCGCCGCGAACGCAAAGGCTGAATGACCGCGTTCGAAAGCCCGCGCCCTGGCCCATGCTTGGTCCGTCTCTGGCCGATGACCGACGGTGAGGCCAGGTCTAATCGAGGCCCATCGTTGGACGTGCCGCGGGCCGCCCGCGACCGTCGTCTTGCAACCATCACGTTTCCGTGTAATAAATTTCCCCGTTCGGGCATTTGCGACCCGGAGAGCGGAACGTTTTGGACGACCTTTCCCCGATAAGTGTGAATCTCTGACAGCCCC
>RXJA01000474.1 GCA_003963455.1 Hyphomicrobiales bacterium | reverse complement strand
GCGCCGTGCGGTTCGAGGATAAGGGAGACGCAGGCTTCCTGCCCCTCCAGCGAGAAGTGATCTTCAGCGAAGCGATAGAGCGCATCCCATGGACGCGGCTTCGCCAGAAGCCGGTCGAGATTTTCCGCCAGCGTGTCGAGATCGCCGGCCAGTAGTCGGGTTGCCGCAGCCTGGCGGCTGTCGTCGCTGTGCCAGCGGGCAACGCGCTCGCGCAGGTCGGCGAGCGCTTTCGAGAAGGCGTCTCGTTCCGCCTCGCCAGCCCGTGGTTCGGCGCGTACCCGCGCCAGCGCGGTTTCCCGGGCCAGGAACCAGCTATGCGTCAACAGCGGATGGCGCACGAGGAAGGGCGCCATGCCGAGCCCCGTCGCGTTGCCCACCCCGAGCGCTCGTCGCAGGTCCGGCGCCAGCTTTGCCGCGCCGGCCGGGTTGCGGCAATGGGCAATATGATCGACCAGGTCGAGCGTGAAAGACCGGATCAGCCAGACGGTGAGCATCTCGGCCTGGAAGGATCCGGCAAGCTCCGACCGTGAGGATATCTCGTCGCGATCGGCGATGCCGAACTTGCCGTTGCCGTAGACCGCCGTGGTGCGAAGCAGATAGCCGACGCCTAGCAGTTGCTCCTCGTCCGGCTGTTGTCCTTGCGCCAGCGCCGTGGCGACGTCCTCAAAGAGCCTGACACTCTTGTTCGCGCGCGCCAGCACCAGTTCGCTTCTGGTGTAGCGGCCCGCTTCCTGCAGCGGCGCATTTGCCTCCAGCCGGGCGATGGCGGCGGCGTTCGGCAATCCGTCGTAAAGCACGTAGCTCGTGTCCCAGGCCTGCGCGATCACCCGGTCCGAGCGCTTCTCGTCGTCGAGCGGCGTCGAGAACGCGACCAGGCTGTAGGTCCTTGCCGGCGTGTCGACCGCATAGACCGCGCGCCCGAACCCATTGTCATTCAGGTCGAACAGGTGCTTGCGCACCCGCCATTTTTCCCTGGTGGCTCGGCGGATCAGCTGGCGCAGGAAGCTGAGACGCGTCGGATGCGCGGCGCCCAGCCGCTCAAGGCGCATGACGACCTCCGGCGGGCGCAGCGCGATCGCCGTCATGCGGCGGTCCCGGCGAGTTTCTCCAGCGTGGCGAGCGTTTCAGCCCCCACCTCGATGCCGTCTTTGGTGTTGTGTTCGCGCGCGCCGAAACGCCTTGTGCCCGGAAGCCTCGCCTCGCCGACGAAGGCGCCGGCGACGGTTTCCAGATTGCCCGCAAACAGCCCACCCGACGTGGCGTCGGGCGACACCGCCAGGAAGAACTGGCCGGTTCCGGGCGGGCCTCCGGCCGTGCCGGAGAAGGGGCTCGCGACGAGCCCGGGATTGGCGCCCGTGAGGCATGCGGCGAAGATCTCCACCAAAAGCGCCGAGCCGACGCCCTTGTAGCCGCCCGCAGGCGCCATGGTGCCCTTCAACGCTTCGCCTGCATCGGTGGTCGTCTCGCCGCTCGCATCGAAAGCCCAGCCGGGCGGGATCGGCTCGCCGGCGCGGGCGCGCTTGATGACCTCGCTCTTGGCGACGACGCTGGCGCTCTGGTCGATGACGAAGCGCGCGCCGTCCTGTCCATCCGGGACCGCGAGCGACCAGGGATTGGTCCCCACGGCCGCCTTGCGGCCGCCCCAGGGCGCGATCGAGGCCGGCGCGTTGGTGAACCCCAAACCGACCAGGCCAGCCCGGGCGATCCGCTCGGTGTGATACCCCAAGGCGCCGCAATTGTAGGAATTGCGGATGGCGAGCGCGGCGACACCTTGGGAACGCGCCGCTTCTATCAGCGGCGGCAGGCCGGTGGCGATGGCCGCGTGCGCAAAGCCATTGCCGGCATCGACGGCGACGACCGCCGGGGCAGGCCGGGTCAGGCGCGGCTCGGCCAGCCCCAGCACCTTGCCGCAGGTCAAGTGCTCGCAGTAGGTCGGCAGATACATCAGCCCGTGCGACTTCAGGCCGTCGCGTTCAGCCGCCGCGATGGCTGCGGCCAGCGCCTCGGCCTGCCGCTCGCTTGCGCCGTGCCGCGTCAGCGCTTCCCGGGCGAGCGTTTCGATGCGGGCTTGCGTCAAGCGTGTCATCCGGTCACCCACCAATCATGCCGCGGCATAGCCGAACTCTTTCTCGCCCGCCTGGGTCTGCTGGCGAATGCATTCGATGAAGCGCAGCGACGCGGGCTGCAGGTTCCGGCCTTCCTTGGCGATCCAGCCGACCGTCCGGCTCGATCGCGGATCGGCGAGCGGAACGAAGCGCACGGCATGGCTGCACTTCCAGCGGCAGAGCCGGGGCAGGATGGTGACGCCGAGCCCGGCCTCCACCATCGCCAGGTTGGAACTCACATTGGTCGCGGTGAGTTTCGAGCCGGCGGCAAGCGCCTCGGTCTCGGCAAGCCCGAGCGCGGCCGCCGCGCCATTGCGGATGAAGCTCTCGCCTTCGAGCTGCGCCCATTTCAACGGACGCTTCGATTTCGCCAGCGGATGATCGAGCGGACAGACGAAATCGAGCGGCTCTTGGAACAGCGGCTCGAAACTGAGCTGCGGCCGCTTGCTGGCAAGTACGCAAAGGCCAACCTCGACCATGCCGTTCTCAACCGCCTCGACGATCGCACTGGAGTCGCTGTCGCGGACATGGATGTCGAAACTGCCGCCCTCGGAGCGAAGCTGCGCGACCGCGCGCGGCAGCAAGGTCACAGCGACCGAAGGCACGCTTGCCACGTCGCAGCGTCCCTGCAGGTCCGCGGCGTAGCTGGTCATCGCCAGGCAGGCGCGGTCGTAATGGGC
>RXJA01000143.1 GCA_003963455.1 Hyphomicrobiales bacterium | reverse complement strand
CTCGATATTGTCGACCTCCTGCATGCAGATTATGTCCGCGCGGGTGGTCGCGATAGCGAGCGCCGTCAACTGGCGGGTGTCGTCGGACTGGGCGATCGCGCGGGCCTGTTCCAGTATCCGGTATTCGGCCTCGCTCTGGATGTCGAACAGCGCCAGCGCGCGGTCTTCGTTGAGCTGGTTGCGGTAGCCCGAGAAATCGAACCTGTTCATCAGGTTCTCGACATTGAAGGTGGCGAGGCGCAGCGACATGGCCGTGACCTTTGCCCGCAAGCGGAGGCGAAAACAAGAGTGGGGCTCGATGCCCGTCATGGTTGACGGAACCTTTCCGTTCATCCTCCGTTCAGACGGAAAGATCCAACAATAGGCCCTTTCCCCGGGGTGCTCTGGGCGTGGGGCCTTACTCCTTGGAGAGTGAAATGAAATCGCTGTTTTCTTCCCTGATATCCGGGTTACTTGCCCTGGGTTTCGCTGCCGGCGTTGCGGCGCCGTCCGTCGCAGGCCCGATCCTGCAACCCGATCTCGCGGCAGCGACGAACATCGCCGCGCCGAACATCATTCCCGTGCGTGACAGTTGGGCCGGCGGCAACAACAACAACTTCCAGGACTGGCGCTGGCGCCGCCACGGCGGCGACTTCAGGTGGCGCGGCGGCGACAGGTGGCGCGGCGACCGCCATTTCTCCCGCAACTGGGACGGCGGCCGATGGAATGATGGCGGCGACTGGCGCTGGCGGCATCACCATCGCCGGCATTTCCGGGACGGCGACGCGGCGATCCTGGGGCTGGGCCTCGGCCTGGGCTTGGGCAGCATGGCCTACGGCAACTACTATGATCCCCACTATTACGATCCCTATCCGCGCTACGTCCAGCCGCGGCGCATCTACCGGACCGAGCGGCTGTCGAGCGCGCATGTCCGCTGGTGCTATGACCGCTACCGCTCGTATCGCGCCTGGGACAATACCTTCCAGCCCAACTACGGTCCCCGCAAGCAATGCTGGTCGCCCTATAGCTGAGCGCGACCCGCTGCACAGACAAGGAAGAACGGCGTCCTTCGCGGCGCCGTTTTATTTTGCCGCCACCAAGCGCTCGCGGTTGGCGATAACCCTAAATTCATCGGTGGCGGCTACTCATCCGTGGCGGTGCCCCCCACATGACGATTCGCGCGAACGAAGCGCGAAAGCGTGCCCATTATGGCCGAAAACGAACACAGAAACCAACACAGGCAACGCGTGCTGAAGGGCGCCGCGATCCTGACCGGCGTCAACAATTCGGAGGTGAGATGCACGGTGCGCAACATGCATCCGAAAGGCGCGGAGCTGAAAGTGCCGATCGATGCGCGCGTGCCGGACGAATTCCTGCTCTATGTTCCCACCGACGGCGTCGGCTACAAGGCCGTGGTGCGCTGGCGCCGCGAGGACCGCATCGGCGTCGAGTTCACCGGCACCGAAGCTAAGCCGCGCTGGCACTACGGGTGAAGGCGGCTCGAGCGTTCTCAAGCGACGAATTGAACGCCGACCAGTCTCGCCGAGCGCCAGCGCACGAGCGCCGCACGCGCAGCGCCACTGACCATCAGTTCGAAACCGGGCGGCACGCCGGTAGGGTCGCCGAAGCTCAGTTGCGCGCCGTGCTCGGACTCGTTGCGCACCAATCCTTCCACCACTCCGAAGCCGCCGTTGAACCGCAAGGTTGCGCCCCTGAGCACACGCCTGCGCCGCGCCATCCGGCGTTCGCCAGCAAACGCAGCGCCATTATCCGTCGGTCCCATCACCAGTCTCCCACCACTGTTCTGAGCCATGCGAAGCGAATTATGTGCCAGCATAGTCGTATCGGAATGAAACAGCCGGACGAAAAAAGCCGGCGGAGGGATCCGCCGGCTTGCAGCTTCGCGGCTGGAAGCTTGATGACAATTCGCCCTGCCAAGTCAGCTGGTGCGGGTTTCGAGAACCGGAGCGGAGCGGACATGAAGTCCGTGAGCACCGGAAGCGCAGAAACCTGCGGCAGATGGCCGGCAGGGTAGAATTGGCGCGAGCTTCCTAGTTCTTGGCCCTGTCGACCGGCTTGTTCTTGGCGATCACCCGCGCGACCGCAGGACAAAGCCCGAGGACGCGCAGGCAAAAGACGTGGATCGCCTTAGTTCTTCGCCTTGTCGACCAGCTTGTTCTTCGCGATCCACGGCATCATTGCGCGCAGCTTGGCACCGACTTCCTCGATCTGGTGGCCGTCGTTCATGCGGCGGATGCCTTTGAAGCGCGCCAGACCGGCGCGGTATTCCTGCATCCATTCCGAGGTAAACTTGCCGGTCTGGATGTCCTTCAGGACGCGCTTCATCTCGGCCTTGGTCTCCGCGGTGATGATGCGCGGACCCGAGACGTATTCGCCCCACTCGGCGGTGTTCGAGATCGAGTAGTTCATATTGGCGATGCCGCCTTCATAGATCAGGTCGACGATCAGCTTCACTTCGTGCAGGCACTCGAAATAGGCCATTTCCGGCGCGTAGCCGGCTTCCACCAGCGTCTCGAAACCGGCGCGGATCAATTCGACCAGGCCGCCGCACAGCACCACCTGCTCGCCGAACAGGTCGGTCTCGCATTCCTCGCGGAAATTGGTCTCGATGATGCCGGACCGGCCGCCGCCCACGCCGCAGGCATAGGAAAGCGCGAGGTCGAGCGCATTGCCGGAAGCGTCCTGGTTGACGGCGACCAGGCACGGCACGCCGCCGCCCTTCTGGTATTCGCCGCGCACCGTGTGGCCCGGGCCCTTCGGCGCGATCATGACGACGTCGACCGAAGCCTTCGGCTCGATCAGGC
>RXJA01000131.1 GCA_003963455.1 Hyphomicrobiales bacterium | reverse complement strand
GGGGCGCGGCGACCAAGTCGATCATGCTCGGCCTGATCATCCTCGCCACCGCGGCGCTTTTCGTGCCGCTCAGGATCGAGCATCCGTTCTGGATGATCGCCTTCCTGGTGCTGACGGCGGTGACCTTCAGCCTGTTCGGCTTCATCATCGGCATCTGGGCGAAGACCTTCGAGCAGCTGCAGCTGGTGCCTCTGCTGATCGTCACGCCGCTCACCTTCCTCGGCGGCAGCTTCTACTCGATCCACATGCTGCCCGGCATCTGGAAGACGATCACCCTGTTCAACCCGGTCGTCTATCTGATCAGCGGCTTCCGCTGGAGTTTTTTCGGCAAGGCCGACGTCTCGGTCGGCGTCAGCCTCGGCATGACGCTGGTGTTCCTGGCCATCTGCATCGCCATCGTCGCCTGGATCTTCAAGACCGGATATCGGCTGAGGAACTGACGGAACTCGACTTCCTCGCCTCACTTCGTCTAGGAGATGCACGCATCTTCTGTGACTGGCGTGACTGATCGGGCCGAGGCTTGATTGCCATGTGGTTCCCCCAATCCGTCGCTGCTTCGCAGCGCCACCTTTCCCCCCTCCGGAGGGAAAGGAAGGGAGCGTTGCCGGACGCGCGCTGACGGCAAAAAGCCTGGCGCCTTTCCTCTCCCCCGTCGATCGGGGGAGAGGTGGCTCGGCGAAGCCGAGACGGAGTGGGGGTCGACCCAGCGCGACATGAGACAATGCATGCGCCAAGCCGCCATGCACGCTGCCGCCAAAACCAGCCGCTTGGAGATGTGTGCATCCCCTAGCCCGCTTCGCGGGGCGAGGAACGGAGCCTAGATCGCCTTGGTCAGGCGCAGCAGCCCCAGCATCTCCACGAAGGTTCCTTTGCGGAACGCGATATAGGTCGGCTCCTCGACACCGTGGAAGCGGCGCTTAAAGGCTGCCTGGCCCTGCAGGTTGAAGCGCGAGCGGTTGATCCAGGGCGAGTCGTAGGCGCGCTGGAAGGTGTTGCGCCAGAACTCCGATTCGGCAAAGCCGCTGGGCTCGATGTCGAGCAGCGGCGAGAGGCCGAGCGTCACCACCGAGATGCCCTCCTCGCGAAAGCGGTCGACGGCGAATTTGGTCAGCCCGACCTCGGCATGCGGGGTGGCGTCGACCTGCTTGCGCTTGAAGGAGGTGGTGTAGCCGAAGACCTTGCCGTCGCGAAACAGCGGGTCGAAATCCAGGATGGCGAGAAGCCGGCCTTCTGGGCTGCGCAGGAGGAAGCGGCGCATGTCGGCGCCGGGCTCGACGGAAAAGCGACGATTGAGGAAGCCCATCTCCCAGCGCTTGACGATGCGCCCTTTGCGCCAGTCGGTCGAAAGCTGTTTGATCCTGTCGACCGGCAAGTCGCCCTTGTCCTCGTCGAGCGTGAAGCCCTTCTTGGTCAGCCAGCGCTCGGAATAGCGCACCGTCTCGTTGCGCTTGCCCGAGAAATCATGCTCCGGCAAATGCAGCCTGGTGTCGACGCCGAGCCGGTTGACCTGGTAGCCGAGACCGGCGAGCACCCTGGCCGTGTCGGCGCCGATCTGCACGAACCAGGGGCCGCCGGCGGCCTCGACGAAGCGCCTGATATAGGCCGGACGGTCGGCCGGGTCGGCTACCGGATCGCCCAGCGCGAAATGACGGCTCATCTTGGTGCCGAAGGCAATGTAGCCGTCGCCGTCGCTGAAATAGGACAGCTTCTTCTGCACGGCCGTGGAATAGGCGAGCGAGAAATCGCCGTGGCGGCGCACCAGCGCCAGACGCTCCTCATCCGTCAGTTCGCGCCGCGGAACCTTGGGCGCCACGGCATCGAGAAGCCTGTCGAAGTAGATGCGCAGGGGCGCCATGAGCTCCGCGTGCCAAGAAATGATGACCTGCCGCCCTCAGGTCGCGAATCGCTTGCGACCGCTGCCGGCCGCGTCGCGTCAGCGCGATATAGGATGCAATTGGCGGCGAATGAAGGGCAAATGTCCGAATGCGTCCGCTGTCGCCTTGGACGGGCGGGACCCGGATCTCGTCAAGCGTGGCGCTTCATGCCCTCGTCAGGATGGCGACGCTGGGGAGGCTTCGGCCAATCCCCAACGTCCGCGACGGCTCGCCCGTCAGCAGCGCTTCAGCGCATCACACTGCGATCTTGCCGCCGCCCTGCCTGGTGATGGCGACGACCGACGGCCGCACCGGCATGTCCGGCTTGAAGTCAGGCCAACGGGTCGACGGATCCTCGTAATAGGACGGCCGGCCAAAGCCTTCCCAGTCCTCGCCGCCGTCACCCGGATGCTGCACGGCGACGAAAGCCGTCTGGTCGTCCGGCGCGAAAAGCGGGCCGCACATTTCGGCGCCGATCGGCACGCGGAAGAACAGCTTCGACGTCGCCCGCGCCGGGCCTTCGGTGTCGAGGGCCCAGAGGCCGTCGGTGCGGCCGGTGGCCTTCGGACCCTGGCCGTCGGTCGCGACCCACAGGCGCCCGGCGGAATCGACCGCGCAATTGTCCGGCATGCCGAACCAGCCATTGGCGGTGGTGGCGGTCGAGAAGGTGGCGCCGACATCGGCGACGGACGGATCGCCGCATTTCAGCAGCACTTCCCACTTGCCCTTGGCGGCGGCGAAGTCGCCGCCGTCCTCGACGATCTCGATGATATGGCCGAAGGCGTTGGAAGCACGCGGGTTGGCGGCGTCGACCTGCTCGGCCTTGCGCTTGGAATTGTTGGTCAGCATGACATAGACCTTGCCGTTGCCGGCATTGG
>RXJA01000542.1 GCA_003963455.1 Hyphomicrobiales bacterium | reverse complement strand
GATGACGATATCTGCGAGCCGTGTCGCGATCTCGCCCATGATCGGCCTTTTCCCACGATCGCGGTCGCCGCCGCAGCCGAACACCACGACGACGCGGCCCGTGGTGAATGGCCGGACCGAGGTCAGCACGTTTTCCAGCGCGTCGGGCTTGTGCGCGTAGTCGACATAAACGGGAGCGCCGGCGGCCGTTGTGCCGACGAGGTCGAGCCGGCCCGGCGCGCCCTTCAATTTTTCCAGTGCGGCCAAAGCTTTATCCACGGGCGTTCCAGTAGAGATGGCAAGCCCGGCCGAGACCAGCGCGTTGGCGATCTGAAAGTCGCCGGCCAGAGGTAGATCGATCTCGTGAAGCACGCCGTCGGCCTCGACTTCGGCGCGCTGCCTGTGGCGCTCGTGCTCGACCCGCTTCAGCGTCAGGAAATCGCCATGGCGGCCGACGGTCAGGACCTTGAGGCCCGCCGCCCTTGCGGCATGAATCGTCGGCTCCGACCACGGATCGTCGGCAAAAACGATCGCGGGCGCGCCCTTCGGCAACAGCGTGTCGAACAGGCGCAGCTTGGCGCGGTGATAATCCTCGATGGTCGGATGGTAATCCATGTGGTCGCGACCGAGATTGGTGAAGGCGCCGGCCGCCAGCTTCACGCCATCGAGGCGGCGCTGGTCGAGGCCGTGGCTCGAGGCTTCCATCGAGGCGTGTGTCACGCCGGCATCCGCCAGTTCCTTGAGCAGCCGGTGCAGCGCTACCGGATCGGGCGTGGTCAACGAGCCATATTCGTTGCGGCCGGGGGCCACCACGCCGGTCGTGCCGATCGAGGCGGCGGCGAAACCCGCCTGCTCCCAGATCTGGCGAGTGAAAGCGGCGACGGATGTCTTGCCGGCGGTACCGGTGACGGCGACCATGGTCCGCGGTTGGCGCCCGAAGAAGCGTGCGGCGGCGAGCGCCAGCGCATGGCGCGGATCATCGACGGCAAGAACCGGGATTGACAGGCCGGAAACGGGCGCGCCCTTGCCTGTGACGATCGCGGCGGCACCCCGGCCGGCGGCATCAGCGGCATAGGCCGAGCCGTCGGCCTTGCTGCCGGCAAGCGCGAAGAAGACCACGCCCGGTCCTACCTGACGGGAATCGGAGGAAAGTCCGGTAACCTCCAGATCGGGGGAAGCTGTTCCCTCGACAGGCAGGATACCGGCTAGATCTTTTAGATGCATTGAGTCCCGTTCATCGCAACAAAATAGCGCGCAGTTGCCGGCGCGCCCTAAGAATCACTGATAGGAAACCAGCGTTGCACCATTTTCATGGCTGAAATCTGGCTTCACGCCAAGCATGGCGGCCGAGCGCCTGATGATATTGCCGGCGATAACCCCCGCATTGGCGGCGGCGACGTCCGTCATTCCAGGCTTCTCCGGATGTGGCGCATCGGCAATCGTAAAGACGAGGTATTGCGGATCGTCCATCGGGAAGGCGGCGACGAAGGTGTTGAAGTTCAAATCCTTCGAATAGCGGCCGTTGATGACCTTCTCGGCCGTTCCGGTCTTGCCGCCGACCCTGTAGCCGGGGACCCTGGCGTTTCTGGCTGAGCCCTTCTCGGCGTTGAGCGAATAGAGGTAACGCATGCCTTCGACCGTCTTTTCGCTGACCACTTTCTTGGCCACAGCCATCGCGTCCTGCTCGCTGCGGACCAGGAAGGTCGGCTGGATCAGGTAGCCGCCATTCATCAGCGCCGCGCAGCCGACAGCAGCTTGCAGCGGCGTCGTCGACACGCCGTGGCCGAAGGCGATGGTGAAGGAATTGACCTGTTTCCAGACCTTCGGTTCGGTCGGGCGGGCGACTTCCGGCAGTTCAGTCTGCATCTTGTCCAGAATTCCAAGCCGGTGCAGGAATTCGCGGTGCCCCTCGATGCCGACCAGCTCGGCCTCCCTGGCCGACCCGATGTTGGACGAATAGAGGAATACTTCCGGCAGCGACAGCACGCGATTCTTGCCGTGGAAATCGTGAATGGCCTGGTGGCCGACCCGGATTGGATGCGAAGCGTCGAAGCGGCTTGCCATCGTCGCCTTGCCGGAATCGAGCGCCATTGCCGAGGTGAAGCTCTTGAACGTCGAGCCCATCTCGTAGAGGCCCGCTGACATGCGATTCAGCCGGTCCTTGTCCTGTGCGTTGTAAGGATTGTTCGGGTCGAAATCCGGCACCGACGCCATGGCTATCACTTCGCCGGTCTTGACGTTCAGCACAACGGCGCCCGCACCCATGGCGCGATAGCGCTCCAGGCCGGCGGCGATCTCGTCGCGCACCACATGCTGGACGCGCAGATCGATCGAGAGCTTCACCGGTTTCAGGTCCCTGGCCACCGCCAGGCCAGACGCCTGCAGGTCGCTCAGACCTTGCTCATCGATATATTTCTCCATGCCGGAGATGCCCTGGTTGTCGATGTTGGTCAGGCCGACGACATAGGATGAGGTCTCGCCGCTCGGATAGAAGCGGCGCTTTTCGGTGCGGAAGCCGAGGCCGGGTACGCCCAGCGCCATGATATCGGCCTGCTGTTTCGGCGTCAGCTGGCGCTGCAGCCAGACGAAACCGGCACCGCTCTTGAGCTTGCGATAGGTCTGCTCGTAGTCGATCTCCGGCAACACGGTCGACAGCTTCTCGATCGCTTCGTCGGCATCGACGATGCGCCGCGGCTCGGCAAACAGCGACGCCGTCCTGATGTCGGTCGCCAGCACTTCGCCATTGCGGTCGACGATATCGGGACGCGACGCGGTGACCCTGCTCTGCGGGCCGTCCGACAGGTCCGGATTCTGCAGGCCGAGATAGACAA
>RXJA01000325.1 GCA_003963455.1 Hyphomicrobiales bacterium | reverse complement strand
GATGGAATCGGCGCCGTACTCGGCTTCCGCGCCATTGGCGCTTTCGGTCTGATCGCTCATGAAAACCTGTCTGATTGATGTCGCTGGTCTGGCGCGGAAAAATGGCCGCGAATCGCGCCGTTTTGATGTCCTAGATATAGGCGCAAATGGCGGATTTTCCAAGGTTTGCGGGCATTTTGCCGGCTTGGCGGCGGGCCTTTGCGCGCTTGCGCGGGATACCGGCCCTCGGATGGGGACGTCCGGCGCGAAAGCCGCGCCGGAACACGGCCTCGCGGCAGCCTTTCTAAGGGAATCCCGCGCCTATCCGGCGACGCGCAGCGTCTTCAGTGCTTCGCTCCAGCGGAACAATTCGTCGAGCATCGTTTTCGCGCCGCCCAGCGCCTGTTCGCTCGGATGGTATGCGCGGTTCTGGTCAAGCAGCGTCGCGTAGGCGGGCAGCGCCACGCCTTCCGGGATCGGCATCACGCCGACGGAAGTGAGCAGCGGCTTCAAGGCCTGCGCCGCGCGCAGGCCGCCCGAGACGCCGCCATAGCTGAAGATCGCCGCCGGCTTGTAGCGCCATTCCTGGACCAGGTAGTCGATGGCGTTCACGATCGCCGGCGCCACGAAGTAATTGTACTCGGGCGCGACGAACACGAAGGCGTCGGCGGCCTCTGTCGCCTTCGACCAGGCCTTGGTGTGGTCCTTCTCGTATTTGCGCAGGCGCGGATGATGCGGCTCGTCGAGTATCGGCAGGTTGAAGGCGGCGATATCGGTCAGCACCGGCTCGAACTTGCCATGCTCGCGCGCGAAGCCTTCCAGCCATTCGCCGAAGATCGGTCCGGCGCGTCCCGGGCGTGTGCTGCCGATGATGATGTTCAACCGATGCTTCACGGAGGGCTCCTTGCTTGACAGTAACCATTGGTGACTAACGCAGGTTGCCGCCGGCAACAAGCAGCCATTCGCTGATGCCGGTCACATTCCGGCTGGAGGCGGCGACCGTGTGCTGCCGTCCGGTCACATGGACGCGGGCCTTGTCGGGCACTACATTCATCGCTGTCAGCGGAGCATGCCCATGGACACCAAGCCCGCCCCCTTCGTGCCGCCGGCGCCGAAGCCGCGCACAACGCCGCCTTCGACGCTGGAGATGATGCGCATCGTCTACCGCAACCCGCTCGAATTGTGGGGCGAGCATACCTACAACGAGCCTTGGATTTCGGCGAATGGCGTCGGGGGACATCTGATCGTCGCCAACGATCCCGGCCTCATCCGTCACGTGCTGATCGACAACGCCAGAAACTACAAGATGGCGACGGTGCGCCAACTTATCCTGCGGCCGATCCTGCGCGACGGCCTGCTCACCGCCGAGGGCGAAGTGTGGAAGCGCTCGCGCAAGGCGATGGCGCCGGTGTTCACGCCGCGCCACATCTTCGGCTTCGCCGGACCGATGCTGAAGCGCACGCTGGACTTCGTCACCCGCTACGAAGCAGGCGGCTCCACCGACGTCGCCCATGACATGACGCTGCTCACTTACGATATCCTGGCCGAGACGCTGTTTTCCGGCGAGATCGCCGGCGAGCCGGGCAGCTTCGCCAAGGAGATCGACCGGCTGTTCGAGACGATGGGCCGGGTCGATCCGCTCGACCTGTTGCGCGCGCCGGAATGGCTGCCCAGGCTGACCCGCATCCGCGGCCGCAAGACCATGGCCTATTTCCGAGACATCGTGGCCGGCACTGTGAGGATGCGCGAAGAGAGGATGAAGCGCGATCCCGGCAGCGTGTCGCAGGACTTTCTCACGCTCCTCTTGCGGGCCGAGGGGCCGGACGGGCTGACCCGCGCCGAAGTCGAGGACAACATCATCACCTTCATCGGCGCAGGCCATGAGACGACCGCGCGTGCGCTGGGCTGGACGATCTATTGCCTGGCCGAGGCGCCCTGGGAGCGCGACAAGATCGAGCAGGAGATCGACGCCGTGCTGGCGCGCGAGCCCGACCCGACCAAATGGCTGGACGCCATGCCGCTCACCCGTGCTGCCTTCGAGGAGGCGCTGAGGCTCTATCCGCCGGCGCCCTCGATCAACCGCGAGCCGATCGAGCCGGAGACCTGGAACGGCCTTTACATCCCGAAATACGCCGCCGTGCTGGTCATGCCCTGGGTCGTGCATCGCCACCGCAAGCTCTGGGACAAGCCGGACGCCTTCATGCCGGAGCGCTTCCATCCGCAGAACCGCGACCGCATCGACCGCTTCCAGTATCTGCCCTTCGGCGCCGGCCCGCGCGTCTGCATCGGCGCCAGCTTCGCCATGCAGGAGGCGATCGTCGCCTTAGCCATTCTGTTGTCACGCTTCCGCTTCGACGTGACCTCCGACACCAAGCCGTGGCCGGTGCAGAAGCTTACCACCCAGCCGCAGGGCGGCCTGCCGATGCAGGTTTCGCGGCGTCGCTAAAGCAATTCCAGGAAAAGTGTGTAGCGGTTTTCCGTCCGGAATTGCGCAAACAAACAGGAGTATTCCGATTACCGGTCGGCGACCGGCCGGCGCTGCTGGAACTGGCCGGCGGCGCGGAAGCGCCAGAGATAGCTCGGCAGGATGGTGGCGATCGCCTGCGGCTGGATGCCGAGACCTACAAGCGTCCTCGCGGCCTTGGCGGCTTCGTCCGAGACGATATTGTGCTCGCGCAGCTGCAACACCTGGTCCTTGGTCAGGAGCGGGTTGGGCAGGAGCTGCAGGATCGAGGCCTGGATGTTCGCCAACCAGAACGGCACCGGCACCAGGAGGCGGCGGCGCTCGATGACCGTCAGCAGCTCTTCCATGCATTCCTTGAAGGTCAGCACCTGCGGGCCGCCGAGCT
>RXJA01000249.1 GCA_003963455.1 Hyphomicrobiales bacterium | reverse complement strand
GGCGACCCGCCTGCTGGTGCAGGGCAATTCGGGCTCCGGCAAGTCGCATCTGCTGCGCCGGCTGCTCGAACAGAGCGCGCCCTGGGTGCAACAGACCATCATCGACCCCGAGGGTGATTTCGTGTCGCTCGGCGAGCGCTACGGCCATCTGGTGATCGATGCCGAGGAGCATACCGAGCGCGGCCTGCAGGCGGCGGGCGAGCGGGCGCGCATCCACCGCGTCTCGACGGTGCTCAACCTCGAAGGGCTCGACGCCGAGAACCAGATGAGGCGCGCCGCGGCATTCCTCGGCGGGCTGTTCGAGGTCGCCCGCGACCACTGGTATCCGATGCTGGTGGTGGTCGACGAGGCGCAACTCTTCGCGCCGGCCGCCGCCGGCGAGGTGTCCGACGAGGCGCGCAAGCTTTCGCTGGGCGCCATGACCAATCTGATGTGCCGCGGCCGCAAGCGCGGCCTTGCCGGCATCATCGCCACGCAGCGGCTGGCGAAGCTCGCCAAGAATGTCGCGGCGGAGGCCTCCAATTTCCTGATGGGCCGCACCTTCCTCGACATCGACATGGCGCGCGCCGCCGACCTGCTTGGCATGGAGCGGCGACAGGCGGAGGCGTTTCGCGATCTGGAGCGCGGGCATTTCATGGCGCTTGGGCCCGCCTTGTCGCGCCGTCCGCTCAGCCTGCGCATCGGCCAGACGGAAACCAGCCCGCGTAACGGCACGCCGCGCTTGATGCCGCTGCCGGAAGCGATGCTGGAGGATGCGCGCTCGATCATTCTCGCCGCGCCGCCGCCGGAGACGGTCAGGCCGCAACGCCGGCCTTCGCCCGATCTGCTCGACCAGTTGATGGCGGCCAAGGCAGCGCCGCTTGATATCCGGCCCGAGCCGGCGGAGCCGCAGCCGAGCGCCGAGGACCTGGCCGACCGGCGCGAGCGGATGGATCGCATCCTGCGCGCTATCCTGGCCGAGCCCGATGCCGGCTTCCGCGTCATCGGCGTGCTTTATCAGGAGTTCGTCGTCCGTTGCCGCATCGAGGGGCTCGCTTCCGTGGTGCCCGACCTTTCGGAATTCCGCCGCATGCTGACCCGGGCCCGCGCCGGAGTCGGCTCCGACATGGCCGAGGACGATGCGTGGCGGGACGTTTCCGTGCGGGCCTCGCTGTTGCCGGAGGACATGCAGGGCGTGTTCATGATGATCGCCCGCGCCGCCAAGGAGGGCTGGCCATGCCCGAGCGACGCGGCGATCGCGCGGGCCTATGGCTCGCACTCGCTGCGCCGCGCGCGGCGGCTGCTCGACTATATCGAGGAACAAGGCCTCATCGTCTGCCAGGTCGACGGCACGGGCCGGCGCACGGTGACACTGGTCGAACTCGCCTGGGCGACGGCGCCGGGCGATCCCAACGCCGCGGAGCAGGACAGCTCAGCGGCATGACAGCCGGCTTCAGAGCCAGGCGCTTCGGACACGGTTCGATCGGCCTTTGACCGGGAACGTATTCACGGCTGCAATTCGATCACGTGGGTGTCGCGAAGCGGCGTCGCGCGATGGCTGGAAACGACGACGATCCGATCGCTGAAGCGGGCCAGCAGCCGCCCGAGGATGCGCTCACCCTGCGCGTCGTCGAGATGCTCGGTCGGTTCGTCGAGCAGCACAAGCGGTTGGGATGACAACCAGGCGCGCGCGAGGTTGATGCGCTGCACCTCGCCGAGCGAGAACCGGTCCTGCCTGACCCAGGCATCGAGCCCGCCCGCTTCGCGGATACGGCCGTCCATCTCGACGGCTTCCAGCGCGCGCCAGAGCGCCGCGTCCGGGACATCGCCGGCGAAGAGATTGGCGCGAACGGTGTCCTCGAGGACGACCGCGTCGTGCAGGACAAGCGCCACGAGCGCGCGCCGCTCGCTTGCCGACAGGATGCGGTCGCCGGCGGCGAAGGCGTCGTCACCGATCCAGCCGGCGATCTGCTTGAGCAGGCTCGTCTTGCCCGAACCGCTTGCGCCGACGAGCACCGTCGGCTGGCCCCGCGCGAGGAGAAGGGAGATGGGCGTTCCAATCGCCCGGCCGTCAGGCGCGCGGCGCTGCAGGGCGCCGTGACGCAGGAGGCCGGGCCTGATGTCATCCGGCGCGGATTCGCGCCTGTCTGCCGCGGTGCCGCGTGTCCATTGGCCGATCTCGGCGCAGGCCGCGTTGCGGCGCAGCACGGCAACCAGCATGCGCGACGCGCCATTCATGGCTTCTCCCAGCGCCAGCCAGGAGAAGGCGAGCAGCATGGGCGCGAGAAGCTCGGCGCCTTGTCTGCCGGCGTACCAGGCGGCCGCCATCACGCTGACGCCGGCAACCGGACCGAAGGCCGCGCCGATCATGTCCAGCGCGGCTTGCCGCAGGCGAAGCGCAAGCAGCGCGCCGTCGGCGCGGGAGAACGTGGCAAGGGCCTCGGTGCATTCGTGGTTCCAGGCGCCCTCCGCCTTCAAGGGGATGGCTGACGCCATGGCCGCGCCGAGCCGGCTCGCGCCCCCGCGACGCAGCGACCTGGTCTGCTCCCATGCCATGGCGCCAGCCTTCGCCACCCTGCTCCCCGCGAACAGGGTGGCAAGCAGCAACAGTGAGATCGGCAGGAGGGACAAAGGCGCCAGCACCGCCGAACCCGCGATCAGCACCGCGAGGCCGCAGGCGAGCGTCAGCGCCGGCAGGCTCGCGCGCAGCCTGGCGAAGTCGAGGTCCTCGACGTCGTCGAGATAGTCGGCAAGACGCGCGTCGTCACCGAGCTGCCATCCGGCCCGGCGCACCGCCGGCGCCGCGGCCATGGCGGCGAAGAGCCCGACGCGACGCGATACCTGATCGGCGAGCGCCGCCTTGTGGCCGGTCAGGCGCTCGCCATAGCGGGCGGCGGTGCGGCCGACCGCGAACAGCCTGATAAAAGCCGCGGGGATGTGGAAATTGAAAGTGAAGGCGGCGGCGGAAAGGCCGGCGATCGCCACCGACCCGAGCAGCCAGGCGGAAACGCCGCCCAGCAATATGGCGCAGGCCAGCGCGGCGGAGGCGAAGCCCGTCGCCAGCCGCCACGACCTCCGGCTCGATGACTGATACGCCGTGCTCATGCCGCAACCTCGACAGTATCGTCATGCGTGAGATCGATCATGACGGCGGCGGCGGCGGCAAGGTCCCGGTCATGCGTCGCCACGACGACCAGCCGCGCCCCGGAAATCTCCAGCAGCATGCGCCGCACGCTCTCGGCCGTCCCGCGATCGAGCTTGGCCGTCGGCTCATCGGCGAGCAGGGTTCGTCCGGAAAGTTGGGCGCGGGCGACGGCGATGCGAAGCCGCTGGCCGCCCGAGAGATTGGCGCCGCCCTTGTCCAGCCTGGCATCGAGACCGCCTGGCAGCAGGGCGTCGTCGAGCAGCCCGATTGCGCGGGCGGCATTTTCCAGTCGGCTTTGGTCCAGCGCGCCGGCGTTCCACGAAATGGCTTCCGACAGCGTTCCTTCGGGTACATAGGCATCCGTCGAAACCCAGGCGATCTCCTTGGCCGCCAGCGAATGGGTTCCCGGCGTCGGTATTGCACCCGGCTCAAGCCCGGCGAGGCGGCGCAGAAGGGTCGATTTGCCCGATCCGCTCGGACCGACGATGGCGACGAGGCCGTGCGCCGGCAAGGTCAGGCGCAACCGGTCGAGCACCGGCGAGGTCCTCGGCGTGACCGGCTCGGCGCCGAGCAGCCGGTCCAGGGCGGCGGCCGCCGCCAGCCCTTCCGCCTTGGCGTGGTACTGTTCCGAGAAGCGTCGGAACGGCGCGAAATATTCCGGCGCGATCATCAGGATGAACAGGCTTTGCCAGAGCTCGAGATTGGAGAAGCCCGGGATCGTTGCAAGCTTCAGGTGGCCGAGGCCGAGGAGGATGGCGAGGATCGCAATCGAGAGCGAGGCGAAGAAGTCGATGATCCCGGCATTCGCAAAGGCGATGCGCAAAAGGCCGATCGTCTTGTCGGCGTAGCCCTCCAGGCGCTGGCCGAGTTTTGCCTCCTCGGTTGCCGTCGCGTGGTTGGCGAGAATCGTGGGCAGCGTGCGGACACGATCGGCGAACTGACCCGCCAGCCGGCCGAAGGCGCGCTCCTGGGCATCGGCGCGCCGGCGAATGGCATTGCCCACCAGCGCGAAGAACAGGATCATCACCGGCGTCAGGCAGATGACCAGCAGCGCCGCCTGCCAGGAGACGAAGCAAAGCGCAACGGCCGCGAGCAACGGGCCGGCGGCCATCATCACCGTGGCGGCGCGATGGCCGACCAAAAGCGCGGCGATCGACTCCGGGTGGCGCTGCATGGAGACGATCAAGGCGCCGGTCGAGAGAGATTGCAGCTGGCGGGCCGGCATTGCGCTCAGCCGCTCGCCCGCGAGCGCCCGCAGCCGCGTCGACACGGCGTTCTCCGCGGAAGCCTGCATCCTTTCGGCGGCGAATCCGGCAAGGCAGGCAGCAGCGAGCAGCGCGATCATGCCGGCAATAAGCCGGGGATCGACCGTCCCGCCCATCACGAGACGGCCAGCGGCCATCGCCGCCGTCGCGGCGAAGCCGAGCCTGAGCGCGGTGCGGACCGCCTGCAAGGCGAGAAGACCGCGCAATCCGGGCCTTGCCACCCGCCCGGCGGCGGAGAGGGCATCGAACGAGGGCGGCGCCGAAGCGAGTTCAGGGGACGGTGCGGGAACGGCGGCTATCGTCATGCACTCCTTTTGTCACGCGCCAAGCCTAAACGAATTGATTCATGTCAAGTCGAGTATATCCTCCGCGCGTTATGAGGCGTAGCCAGAAAGGATATTTCCATGTCCGATGTTCTCCTCGTAGACCTTTCCCGGCTGCAGTTCGCCCTGACGGCCCTCTACCACTTCCTGTTCGTTCCGCTCACGCTCGGCCTTTCCATCCTTATCGCCATGATGGAGACCGTCTATGTGATGACCCGCCGCACCATTTGGCGCGACATGACGAAATTCTGGGGCACGCTGTTCGGCATCAATTTCGTCCTCGGCGTCGCCACGGGCATCACCATGGAATTCCAGTTCGGCATGAACTGGGCCTATTACTCGCATTATGTCGGCGACGTGTTCGGGGCGCCTCTCGCCATCGAGGGGCTGATGGCCTTCTTCCTGGAAGCCACTTTCGTCGGACTGTTCTTCTTCGGCTGGGACCGGCTCTCGCCGCGCGCGCATATGATCGTCACCTGGCTGATGGCGCTGGGGACGAATTTTTCCGCGCTCTGGATCCTGATCGCCAATGGCTGGATGCAGAATCCGGTCGGTGCGGCCTTCAATCCGGACACGATGCGCATGGAAGTCACCGACTTCATGGCGGTGATCTTCAACCCGGTCGCCCAGGCGAAGTTCGTCCACACCGTTTCGGCCGGCTATGTCTGCGCCGCCACTTTCGTGCTTGGCGTCTCGGCCTGGTATCTGCTGCGCGGACGCCACGTGCAGCTCGCCAAGCGTTCCTTCGTGATCGCATCGGCCTTTGGCTTGGCATCGGCACTGTCCGTCATCGTGCTCGGCGATGAAAGCGGCTACGCGCTGACCGACAACCAGAAAATGAAGCTCGCGGCCATCGAGGCCATGTGGGAGACCGAGCCGGCGCCGGCATCCTTCACGGCGTTCGGCATTCCGAGCCAAAGCGACCACGAGACGCATTTCGCCATCCGCATCCCATGGGTCATGGGCATCATCGGCACCCGTTCGCTGGACAAGCAGATCGCCGGCATCGACGAGCTCGTCGCGCATGCGGAAACCCGCATCCGCAGCGGCATCACGGCCTACGACGCACTGGAGAAGATCAAGGCGGACCGCAACGACACCGCCGCCCGAGCGGCCTTCGATGCCAGTTCCAAGGATCTCGGCTACGCATTGCTGCTCAAGCGCTACCTGCCCGATCCGCGGCAGGCGAACGAGCAGCAGATCAAGGACGCGGCCTGGTCGACGGTGCCTTACGTGCCGCTGCTTTTCTTCGGTTTCCGGCTGATGGTGGCCTGCGGTTTCGTTCTCGCCGCGCTGTTCGCGCTGTCGTTGTGGCGCACGAGCCGGGAGACCGAAGCGCCGCGCTGGCTGTTCCGCGCAGCGCTCATTGCCATGCCGCTGCCCTGGATCGCCGTCGAGGTGGGTTGGTTCGTGGCGGAGTTCGGCCGCCAGCCCTGGATCATCGACGGCGTGCTGCCGACGTTCCTCGCCACCTCGGATCTCGGGGTGAGCGACCTTCTGCTCACCATCGCCGGCTTCACGCTCGTCTACGGCGTGCTGGCCGTCATCGAGGTCAAGCTGATGCTGGCCGCCATCCGCAAGGGACCGGAGGTCGCGAGTGTCATCGATGACCTGCGTCCGAACGCGGATTCCGCATTGCAACCCGCAGAGTGAAGGATCACGGCGATGATCGAATTTCTCTTCAGTTACGAAACGCTGCGCGTGATCTGGTGGGGCCTGCTGGGCGTGCTGCTGATCGGTTTCGCCGCCACCGACGGGTTCGACATGGGCGTCGGCGCGCTTTTGCCCTTCGTCGGCAAGACCGATGTCGAGCGGCGCGTGGCGATCAACACCGTCGGCCCGGTCTGGGAGGGCAACCAGGTGTGGTTCATCCTCGGCGGCGGCGCCATCTTCGCGGCGTGGCCGGCGCTCTACGCGGTGAGCTTCTCCGGCTTCTACCTCGCCATGTTCCTGGTGCTCCTGGCGCTCATCATGCGCCCCGTCGGTTTCAAATACCGGTCCAAGCGGCCGGACCCGGCCTGGCGCGCGCGCTGGGACTGGGCATTGTTCGTCGGCGGCGCGGTGCCGGCGCTGATCTTCGGTGTCGCCGTGGGCAACACGCTTGAGGGTGTTCCGTTCCACTTCACGCCGGACCTACGCCCGGTCTACGAAGGCAGCCTTTTCGGATTGCTCAATCCGCTAGCGCTCTATTGCGGCCTGGTTTCGCTCGCGATGCTGGTGACCCATGGCGCGGCCTGGCTCACCTTCAAGGCGGAAGGTCCCGTCGCCGACCGTGCCCGGGCCATCGGCGTCAGGTCCGCGATCATCACGTCGCTGCTCTTCGCCGGCGGCGGCGTGCTGGTCTGGCTCGGCCTGCTCGGCGGCTACCGCGTGACGTCGCCGGTCGTCTGGGACGGGCCTTCCAATCCGCTGCTCAAGACGGTGGTGGCGGACGGCGGCGCCTGGCTGGCCAACTTCCATGCCCACCCGCTGCTCTGGATCGTGCCAGCGCTCGGCGTCGCCGCGCCATTGCTTGCCGCCGCCGGTTTCCAGGCGCGGCTCGAGGGGTGGACCTTCATCGCCTCGAAGCTCGGCGTCGCGATGATCATCGCGACGGTGGGGCTCGCAATGTTCCCGATCCTGTTGCCATCGAGCAGCAATCCCAGCCATTCGCTTGCGGTCTTCGACGCCTCGTCGAGCCGTGCCACGCTGCGCAACATGCTGATCGCCACGGTGATCTTCATGCCGCTGGTCCTTGCCTATACCGCCTGGGTCTACAGCGTGCTGTGGGGCAAGGTGGGCGACAAGAGCATCGAAAAAGCGGGCTCGTCGGCCTACTGATCCAACCGGAGTTTCTGACCATGTGGTATTTTTCCTGGATCCTCGGCCTTGGGCTGGCCGCCTCCGTCGGCGTCCTCAACGCGCTCTGGTACGAACTGCGAACCGTCCGCGAAGAACCCGCCGAGGAAACCGTCTCCTTGCCCACCCCTTGAGTCTGGGCGTGACGGAGGAGCCATCATGACGGGCGCCGAGTCGGAGCCGTTGCGCAGCCTGGCGGACATGCGGCGGGCGCATACTCAGAAGCTCGCGCTCTGCCACATGCTCGAAGGCATCGCCGACGATCTGCCGTCGCGCGTCGACCGGCTCCAGTGCCTCGCCGTAGCGGCTGACCTATTGCCGCTGCTGCGCGAATGCCACCGCTTCGAGGAAGAGGTCGTCTTCCCCGCCTTTTCGCAGCGAACCGGCGAGGAAGACACCGTCGCGCGACTAAAGCTCGAGCATCTGGAGGACGAGAGCGCGGCGGTGGATCTGAGCGACGCTCTGCTGGCCTACGGTCACGGGCGGCAGATCGAAAACCCCGAGGCGTTCGGCTATATGCTGCGCGCCTTTTTCGAATCGATGCGCCGCCACATTGCCTTTGAGCGCGACCACGTGCTGCCGAAGGTTCTCGGCAACCAGTAAGTATTTGTTCTTACGCAATTCCGGATGGAAGGCTGCGGCGAAGTCGCCGAACCTGACCGATCGCACTTTTCCGGGTATTGCTCTAAAGGGACACGGCGGGATCAGTCCCCGGCCCGCGCGGCCAGACGCCCGATATCGTCGACGATGACGTGGCGGTTGTTCTCGATGCGGATAATGTTCTCGCCCCGCAGGCGGGTGATCTGCCGGCTCACCGTTTCGACGGTGAGGCCCAGGAAATCCGCGATCTCCGCGCGCGACAACGGCAAATCGAAAGCCGCGCCGCGCCGTTCCGGGCCGGCGGCGGGATCGATGTTGCGCGCGATCATCAGAAGGAAGCTCGCGATCTTCTCCGAGGCTGTCTTGCGGCCGAGCGCCACCATCCAGTCGCGTGCCTGGTCGAGTTCGCGCAGCTTCTGTTCGAGCAAGCGATGCTCGAGATCCGGCTGCTCCTTTATCATCCGCTCCAGCGCCTGGCGCGGGAACGAGCACAATTCGACGTCGGTCGCCGCCTCGGCGCTCAGCGTGCTCTCGCTCTGGAATGGCCTGCCGAGGAAATCGGGAGCGAATTGCAGGCCGACGATCTGCTGGCGGCCGTCGGAAAGCGTCTTGGTCAGCTTCACGACGCCTGAGAGCACGTTCGAGAAACGCTCGACGCTCCTGGAATCGCCCACCAGTTCCTTGCCGGCCTCGGCCTTGTGCCGTTTCGTCGATTTGGAAAGATCGACGAGCTGCCCGGCGTTGAGCGCGCCGCATATGCCACGATGCCGCGCCTCGCATGAAACGCAGAGTACCGGAACCCCCGTCGTGTGAACATCTTCGCGCACGATGGAACACCTATAATGTTCCCGTCGCCCGCCAGCAACGCTCCTAGCGTCGCAGCCCGCCGGAGGCTGCCGGCCGTTCCAGAGCCTATTTTATCCTTCGGCCAAGGCCCATGGACTTGGCCAGTTTCGAACGGGTCGCCGAATAGTTCGGCGCCACCATCGGGTAGTTGGAAGGCAGGTCCCACTTCGCTCGATACTCTTCCGGCGTAAGGCCGTATTGGGTCTCGATATGCCTCTTGAGCGATTTGAAGCGCCTGCCGTCCTCCAGGCAGATGATGAATTCGGGCGTGACGGACTTTTTCGCCCTGGCCACGCCCCGTATGTCGTCCGGCCGCACATCAAGCGATCCCATCGAGATCAGTTTGATCGACGTATATATCTTGCTGATGAGTTCCGGCAGCTCGCCCGCGGGCAGGGGGTTGTTGGAGATGTAGGCGCATACGACGCTCGCGGCCAGGCAGACGGCTGGATCGACGCCTTCCTTGTCCGGGACGACGCCGTCCGGGCCCAGGGGATTCTTGGCCTTGGCCCCCATGGGGCGATGGGCATGGTCATTGCGGTCAATTTCGCCGCCTGGCTGGTCGAACCTATCCAAGGCCCTGATTATGGACGGTTTCGTATAAGGCCTCTTCAAAAGTGCTCTCCCTCTTGCCAGCCATGCTCCGGCGACGATCGACGGCGGGATTCCGCTTCGTGGCAATATCGTGTGGGAAAATTTCACACATGTCAACCAAAAGGGGATTGCTGAGCCGCCAAACCAGGGGGCGCGAGCCTGCCCGTTGCGCGTTGAGCTTGCCGATACGGGGCCGGCGTTGCCTGTCGTCTATTGTGGAAGCATTTCCCACGGGCTATTTTCGGTAAGAATTTTCGAGGCATAGGTGATTGATTGACGGGTGAAGGACGGCGATGAACAAATCGGCGGAACAATATCTGGATGCCGCGGGCGTCCAGAGCGCGTTGAACCGGGTGCTTCGCCCGTTGGTGCGGTTGGCGATCAAGTGCGGGGTGACGTTTCCAACCTTCGTCGACCTGCTGCGGCAGATTTACGTCAACGTGGCGGAGCATGAATTCACGCTGCCGGACAAGCAGCAGACGGACAGCAGGGTAAGCCTGTTGACGGGCGTCCATCGCAAGGAGGTCAGCCGTCTGCGAGGCGCCGGCGCGCCGGTCAGAGTGATACCCGACTCCGTTTCAAGGACGAGCGCGATCGTCGCGCGCTGGTTCGCGGACCCGTTGTTCACCGATGCCCAGGGTGCGCCATTGCCCCTGCCGCGAATGGCCGAGGCCGGGGAGGCCTCGTTCGCGGGCCTCGTGGAGTCGGTGACGCGGGATTTGCGGCCGAGAGCCGTTCTGGACGATTGGCTCGATCGGAAGCTCGTGGAGATCGATGAGGAGGACCGGATCGTCCTGATGGAAGCGGCAATGGCGCCGCGCGACGACGGCGAGGTCAGGCTCTATTACTTTGCCCGAAACCTTCAGGACCATGCGGCCGCCGCCGTCGCAAACATCCTGGCGGACAATCCTCCCTTCATCGAGCGCGCCGTTCACTATGACGGGCTCTCCGAGAAGCTTGCCAGATCGCTCGAAGCCCATAGCCGCAAGGTCGCGGTGGAGATGCTGCTCAACCTCAACAAGCATGCGAACCAGGCGGTGAAGAACGATCCCGGCGGGACAAGCCGGTGGAATTGCGGCGTCTATATCCTCACCTCCGGCGATGCATCGTTTGCCGGCGAGGAATCCTCCGGGGGCAAACCCGCCACTGGAGACGCTTCATGAGCCGGAGGTTGACGAGGCGGGCTTTCCTGATGCTCGGCGCCGCCTTTCCGGCAGCGCTGTACGGCTCTTTCGCAAGAGCGACGGACACTTCGAGCGATCGAGGTATCGGCGGCACCGGCTGGACGGCCGGAACGGAGAACGATCACGGCATCGGCGGCACCGGCATCGTGGGAACCATACAGCGCTTCGGCAGCATCTTCGTCAACGACGTGCGGGTCGCGTACGGTCCGGATGTGCCCGTCTGGATAGACGGCGCCGCCGCCACGACAAGCAGCCTCAAGGTGGGGCATGTCGTAAGGGTGGCCGTAACACAGGACGCGGGTCGCGTCGTCACGCGCGAGATCCATGTCACCAGCGAGGTCGTCGGGCCTGTCGAGCGCGCCAGTTCCGGCTCGATCCTGGTTCTGGGGCAGAGCGTCGATACCGGTCGCGTTGCAGGAATGCCGGCGATCAAGAAGGGCGATGTCGTGGCCGTGCAAGGCATTCGCCGGCCGGACGGGAAAATCGTCGCAAGCCTGGTAGAAGCCAGGCCATCCGGGACACCTTACCTGGTTCGCGGTCTGGCGGTCGCCAGATCGGGCTCATTGCTGGTGGGGCGGCTGAATATCGGGCCAAGGTCACCGGAGCTTGCGAACCGTCGCGTTGAGCTGACCCTGGCCAAGGCCACCGGCGGCTATAGGGTCGTGCGCATCGCGGCGGAGGCTCCCATCCCGGGGGCCGATGTCGCGAGCGTGCTGTATGAGACCTTCCTGCGGCGTCGGGGGCGCCGGCTGGAATCGGGTTTGGGCGTCTCTGTCGACGACCAGGGCGACGATTCGAAATCGACAGCTGTCGTCCACGCGTTCCTTGCCGTCGGGTTCGACCGGGCGGGCAACATCGTATCGGCCTCGCGCCAGGCGAATTCCGGCATGCGGCCGCAAGGCCCGCTGGGCATGCCGGGTCAGCCGCCCGGTTCAGGTCCGCCGATAGGCCCGGGAGGCCCCGGCGCGCCCGGCGGCGCGCCCAACCTACCCAATAATGGGCCAAGTGGTCCCGGTGGACCGGGTGGGCCCGGCGGGCCGGGTAGTCCAAGCGGCCCGGGGACGCCCTAAAAGCGCGCCGCGCAAGGACGGGTTAAGGCGACGCGTTTCAAGTCATTGTTTTGCCGCATGGCAGCGGCCTCGAAAATCCCCGCTGCCTTGCGGTGGCGATGATCCGGCCGGTCCGCCTCTTGCAACGGGCAGAACCGGCCGGCGCGGTCGTGCTGGGCTCTTTTAACCGGGGTGGGTGTTTCGAGCTTTCGGCACGGCTGCTTTTCCGCGGATCATGCGGGGGGCAGGTGATCCGTGGAAATTCGGTTCCGGACCTGCAACAGACAGGTCCGATCGAAGCGGCTTTGATCAACGATCAAATATCTGTGGGAAAATTACCCACATGTCAAGGCACTCGTGGGCTGACGGTGGCCCTCCGACGGCGCGACCACGTTCGCCCATTGACGTGGGCAATTTTCCCACGTATCTCTCCATACTCTCAGAGATACTGATCTGCCGTATCCAAAGCCAGGGTTCGCAGCATCGCCGAATGCAAGTTTGCAACGGCAAGGTGTGCCTATCCACATCGCTAACAAACCAAAGTAAAATGAAGGTATTCCATTGAAGAAACTGTACATTGACGCGAGTTTGCCTTTTCGATGGGGGCCTCATCCGCCTGTGGGCATTCCCCGCGTCGAGACGGCACTTGTCCGTCAGGCCCTTCGATGGAATTCCTCGCCGATCGGCTTCTTTGTCGTCGATGCGCAGGGGCGGGGCCGGATGCTGGGCGAAGCGGAGCTTCGTTATCTGAGGCGGCTGGTCGAAGGCCAATTGCCACAGGTCGCCTGCGAAGAAGACAGCCCGTATCTGGCCCGGCTTTGGAAAGTGTTGTCGGTCATGCGGGACGCGCCGTTCGATTTCGGACGCGAGTTTGACCGCGTGGCGGCGGTTTTCGTCTCGGGCTCCGAAAAGAGGCGGGGGCTCAAGTTCCACCTGTCCAAGACGGCCATTCGTGTCTTCAAGATCGCGAAGTCATGCCTTCGCCCGAAGGGGGCCGAGACGAAAGACCCGCTGAAAGACGAGAACGCAATGTGCTTCCTGTCGAGCGCAAGCGTGCATGAAATTGCCGCGAGGAAGCTCACGGGAAATGTCGGCTGCGGCATCTTCACCATCATGCACGATCTTATCCCGATCGACTTCCCGCAATTCGTCGGGCCTCATCACGCCCGCGGCTTCGTCCGCAATACGGCGTGGCAATTGGAAAATTCGCATCTGCTCGTCTGCGTGTCGAAATACACGGCCGACAGGGTGAGATGCCATGCCAGCGCCTCCAATCCTGATCGGGTTCCGGAAGTGGCGGTTGCGTCGCCCGGTGCATTTCTCAAGGAGGGCGTGGCGGATCGACGGAGAGGCTCCCGGAGGCAAGGCCAAGGCCGGAAGTTTGTTCTTTATTGCTCGACGATCGAGATCAGGAAGAACCACATCCTGCTCCTCAAAGTGTGGCGTCGGCTTCTGCCGCTGCTGGGCGACCGGCTGCCCACGCTGGTTTTCTGCGGCCGCTGGGGGTGGATGTATGACGAGCTGGTAGCCTTCATGGACGCCAATCCGGAGCTGCGCGAGCATGTTGAGTTCCGCTCCAATCTCAGCGACCGCCAGCTCGCCGAGCTCTATCGGGACGCTGAATTCAGCGTCTACCCGTCCGCGGTGGAGGGCTGGGGCCTGGGGGCGGCCGAATGCCTCGATTTCGGCCTGCCGGTGCTGATCTCCGACGCCCCATCGTTGACCGAGGCGACGCAAGGGCTGATGCCGACGCTTCCCGCGCGCGATGTCGAAGCATGGTGCGCCGCCGTCGCCAAAGCCTGCACCGATCCGGACTGGCTCGCCGAATTGCGCGAAACGATCGCGTCGCGCTATCGCCCGATCCGCGAGCGGGACTTTTTCGCCGCCATAGTCGGCCACGTCACCGCGCTTGGCTCTGGCGCTCCCGGCCGCGAGGCCCGCAGGCCGCAACGGCCCGCGCCAGGGGCGAGCTCGCGACGTGGCGAGGCTGCGGCCGAGCGCGCGGCTTTCAGGCGGGCGGAACTGTGACCATCATGACCATGCCAACGCCCATCGGTTCTCCGGCGCGTGTCGGCCAAGGTGCTGCAGGCGTTCGAGTCATGGGAACGCCGAGGTCCGGAACAAATCTCGCGAAGCACCTGATCGAGCGCTACCTGGGAGTGCCGGTGGTCTTCGATCATGGGTTCTGGAAGCACGGGATTTTTCCGGCGCTGATGAGTGGCCGCGATCTGCTGTACGGCGAACTGCCGATCGTCGTGATGAGCAAGGATCCGGTCAGCCAGGTTCTGTCCTGGTACCGGCTGGCGAGGAACGACACCATCTTCAGGCCGAAGAAAAGCCTTGGCTCCTTCCTCGGCAGTCCTTTCGAGCTCAGGCAGGATTTTACGCAACCGGGCCACATGGAATATCGTTTCCGGACGCCATCCGACTACTGGAACCAATTCTACTTTGCCATGGACGCCCTGGGGCGGAGCGGCGCTCCAGTCCATTTCGTCTGCTATGAGAATCTCGTTTCGTCACCGGCCTTGTCATTGCATATGATCTCCCATTTCCTGGGCCGTTCACCGCCATTCGATGTTCGCCATGCCGTGGAGATTCCACGGTATGCGCTCGGCGCGAGCAACGACATCGACCAAGCCGAGGACTTATCAATCGATCGGCCCGCGTTCGACCCTGTGCGCGCTGAGCTGGCTTCGGCACTTGCCCGGATCGGATGGGGCAACGCGCGCGCGATCCTGCGCGGCGTCGATGACGATGTGCTTGAGGCCACGGGACGGCCCGGGTTTCGCAAGTCCTGCCGGGACGCGGCCGGCGCCAGGGCGATGCTCAGGTCGCTTGTCGGTTCCTGGTAAGGCCCGGCCCACGGCCCTCCAGTCGACTACCGCATTGCACAAATCCGGCCCACCTGCACAATAGGCGCATGTCCGCCGGTTCGTTGACCATCCTTGTTATCGACGAGAACCGCATCCGTGCCTCGATCATCGAGGCCGGATTGCGGGACGCCGGCCATCGCCATGTCACGGTGATCCATGACGTGGCCGGCATCGCCCGGCGCATCGCCGAGATCGAGCCGGACGTCATCGTCATCGACCTCGAAAACCCCAATCGCGACATGTTGGAGAACATGTTCCAGCTGTCGCGCGCGGTGAAGCGGCCGATCGCGATGTTCGTCGACCGCTCCGACCAGGCCTCGATCGAGGCGGCCGTCGATGCCGGTGTGTCCGCCTATGTGGTCGACGGGCTGAAGAAGGAACGCATCAAGCCGATCCTCGACATGGCCATCAGCCGCTTCAACGCCTTCTCGCGCATGGCGCGCGAACTGGAGGAGGCGCGCAGCGAGCTCGAGAACCGCAAGGTCATCGACCGGGCCAAGGGCATCTTGATGAAGTCACGCGGCTTGAGCGAGGAGGCGGCTTACGCGCTCCTGCGCAAGACCGCCATGAACCAGAACCGCAAGATCGCCGACATCGCCCAGAGCCTGGTGACCGCCGCGGGACTGCTGGGGCCGCTGGAGGGCGGATGAGCATGGCCGCTACGCATGAGATCACCGCCGGCTTCATGCCGCTCTTCGACAGCGTCGTTCTGGTCGCGGCCGGCGAGATGGGATTTGCCGCGCGTGAGGGCATCGAACTCAAGCTGCATCGCGAGACCTCCTGGGCCAATATCCGCGACCGCATCGCCATCGGCCATTTCGATGTCGCGCATATGCTGGGGCCGATGCCGCTCGCCTGCAGCCTCGGCCTGACGCCGCTCGCTTCCGAGACCATCGTGCCGTTCTCGCTCGGCCTCGGCGGCAATTGCGTCACCGTGTCCAACGCCGTGTGGGAAGGCATGGCGGCGCATGGAGCGGCGCCCGATCTCGATCCGTCGCGCGCGGGGGCAGCGCTCGGCGCGCTGATCCGCGAACGGGCGGCGGCCGGCCGCGAGCCTTTTTGCTTCGCCGTCGTGCATCCGCATTCCGGGCACAATTACGAGCTGCGCTACTGGCTCGCCGCCTGCGGCGTCGATCCCGACCGCGACATCGAGATCGTCATCGTGCCACCGCCCTTCATGACCGACGCGATGGCCGCCGGCCGCATCGACGGCTATTGCGTCGGCGAGCCCTGGAACAGCGCCGCCGTGGCGGCCGGCACTGGCCGCATCGTCACCGTCAAGGCGCTGCTGTGGCGCAACAGCCCGGAAAAGGTGATCGGCGCGCGCAGGGCCTGGGCTGAGAAGAATCCCGATGCGCTGGCGGCGCTGCTGAGGGCGCTGCATCACTCCGCCCGCTGGTGCCAGGACCCGGCCAACCGAAGCGAGCTGGCGGCGCTGATGGCCAGGCCTGCTTTCCTTGGGCAGCCGGCGGCGATCCAGATGCCGGCGCTCACTGGGCGTCTTCAGCTCGGCGGAGGCGTAGAGCGAAGCGTCGAGGATTTCTTCCTGCCCTTCGACAAGGCGGCCAACTTTCCCTGGAAGAGCCATGCACTGTGGTTCTACACGCAGATGGTGCGCTGGGGACAGTTGCCGCACACGCCGGCGAATCTGGCCATTGCGCGCGACTGCTACCGGCCCGATCTCTACCGCTCGGCCCTGAAGCCGCTCGGCGTGGCCTTGCCCGGCGCCAATGCCAAGGTCGAAGGGGCCCTGAAGACGGCGACGCCGGTCGGTTCGGCGGGGGCGAGCCTGGTGCTTGGTCCGGACGGATTTTTCGACGGCCAGATCTTCGATCCGGACCGGATCGACGCCTACATCGCCGGCCAGAAACGCGCCTGATCATTTGCGCGTCAATCTTGTGCATTGCACAAAATTTGTGCGATAGGTCTACGCCATTGATCAATGTTTGACCGCGTCCTTGCTTGGCATGGTCGAAGGCCGGTTCTCTTACCGCGTTGATTTTCCATAAAATTAAGCTGCCGCGCAAAATTGGCACGGTTCGTGCTTTGAAATAATCGAGCCCCTCGCGGGCAATAGAACAGGCGTCCAAAGGCGGGCGCTCCAGGCAAAGCTGCCGCTCAGGTCACCACGCGATCCCGGATGTACGGACGCGAGAGGGCCTGGACGGCAGCTTTTTTCGTTTTGGACCGGAGACGACGATGACGAGACGGATCGGACCTTTGCTCAGGGATTTCACCCGCCGCGATGTCCTGGCGAGCAGCGTGCTGACGGCAGTGCTGTTCATCGCCGCGCTGCTCTTGTTTCCAGCCAGCCACGAAGCCGAGGGCAAGGGTCCGCAAGTGACCGCGCAAGCCCCGTCGCGCTGACCGACGCCGTGCCCCAGATCAACACCACGCGGCGCGTGCCACGCCGCAAACCGGAGCCGACCATGACCGCAAACCTCCCAGCCGCGCCCAGCCAGGACAATGCTCCCCGGCAGGCGCTCGTCATGTCCACCATCGCCTTCACCGTGTGCTT
>RXJA01000294.1 GCA_003963455.1 Hyphomicrobiales bacterium | reverse complement strand
TTTCGCAAATGGGAGGTAAGGCATGAAATCGACCTTGAAACTGGCGTTGGGACTGGCCTCGGCGATCTTTGCGTCGACAGCCGTCTCGAACGTCGCGCATGCGGAAGACCTGACGCTATGCTGGGCGGCCTGGGATCCGGCCAACGCGCTCGTGGAACTGTCCAAGGACTTCACCAAGGAAACCGGCATCGGCATGAAGTTCGAGTTCGTGCCGTGGACCAACTACGCCGACCGCTTCCTCAACGAGCTCAATTCGCATGGCAAGCTCTGCGACCTGATCATCGGCGACAGCCAGTGGATCGGCGGCGCGGCCGAGAACGGCCATTACGTCAAGCTGAACGACTTCTTCGACAAGGAGAAGATCAGCATGGACGACTTCGTGCCGGCGACCGTGGTCGGCTATTCGGAATGGCCCAAGAACACGCCGAACTACTGGGCGCTCCCGGCCATGGGCGACGTCGTCGGCTGGACCTATCGCAAGGACTGGTTCTCGCGGCCCGAGCTGCAGAAGGAATTCAAGGAAAAGTACGGCTGGGATCTCGCCCCGCCGACCACCTTCGACCAGCTAAAGCAGATCGCCGAATTCTTCCAGAAGCGGCAGATCGACGGCAAGACCGTCTATGGCGCCTCGATCTATACCGAGCGCGGCTCGGAAGGCATCACCATGGGCGCCATGGACGTGCTCTACAGCTATGGCTTCCAGTATGAAAATCCGAAGAAGCCCTATGAGATGGAAGGCTTCGTCAACTCCGAGAAATCGGTGAAGGGGCTGGAATTCTACAAGGCGCTCTATGACTGCTGCACGCCGCCCGGCGCTTCCAACAGCTACATGGGCGAAGGCGTCGACGCCTTCAAATCCGGCCAGGTGGCGATGCACATGAACTTCGCCTTCACCTGGCCCGGCCTGCAGAAGGACGAGAATGTCGGCGGCGACAAGATCGGCTACTTCGTCAATCCGAAGGGTCCCGACGGCGATCAGTTCGCGCAGCTCGGCGGCCAGGGCATTTCGGTGGTGTCCTACTCCGACAAGCAGGAATCGGCGCTGAAATACATCAAGTGGTTCGCCAACAAGGACGTGCAGGCCAAATGGTGGTCGCTCGGCGGCTATTCCTGCCTGAACTCCGTGGTCAAGGATCCGAAGTTCCCGTCCAGCCAGCCCTATGCGCAGGCCTTCCTCGACTCGATGGCCATCGTGAAGGACTTCTGGGCCGAACCGAGCTACGCGCCGCTGCTGCAGGCCTCGCAGAAGCGCTTCCATGACTATGTCGTCGCCGGCCAGGGCTCGGCCAAGGACGCGCTGGACGGTCTCGTCAAGGACTGGACCCAGGTCTTCCAAGACGATGGCAAGATGTAGTCGGGGCAAGATGTAAGGCTCCTCCCGAGCCCAACCGCAGCGTCCCGTGCCGCCCTTGGCACGGGACGCAGTTCAGATAAATTCCATTGTCGAGACTTGACGTGACCGAAGCAGGACTAACCATGCTCAATCGGACTGCGGACAACGTTGCCCGGGCCACGCCGGAACCGTTGGCCAAGAAGATCCGGGGCATCAGCGACAAGGGCCTCGCCTGGCTGTTCATCTCGCCGACGATCCTTTTGCTGTTGGCCATCAACATCTTCCCGCTGTTCTGGGCGATCTACCTCTCCTTCACCAACTATCGCGCCAACCGCCCCAACGAGGTGGTGAAGAATCTGGGGCTCGCAAACTACCAGCGCATCCTCGGCGATCAGGACATCTGGATCGCCATGCAGACGACGGCGCATTTCGTGTTCTGGACGATCCTCCTGCAGACCGTCATCGGCTTCACGCTGGCCTGGCTGATCGACCGCAAGTTCCGCGGTCACGCCTTCTGGACCACCATCATCCTGGTGCCGATGATGCTGTCGCCGGCGGTGGTCGGCAATTTCTGGCGTTTCCTCTACGAGCCGCAGATCGGGCTGTTCTCCTATGTCGTCTCCTTCGTCACCGGCATTCCGCCGACGAATGTGCAGATGCTGTCCAATGTCGAGCTGGCGCCATGGGCGATCATCATCGTCGACACCTGGATGTGGACGCCTTACGTGATGCTGATCTGCCTCGCGGGCCTGCGCTCCATCCCCGAATACATCTATGAGGCGGCCGAGGTCGACCGCGCCTCCAACTGGCGGCAGTTCTGGTCGATTACGTTGCCGATGGCCCTGCCCTTCATCATGCTGGCGGTGCTGTTCCGTGGCATCGAGAACTTCAAGATGTTCGACATGGTCAACCTTTTGACCGGCGGCGGGCCTGGCTCGACCACCGAGGTCGCCTCGATCACGCTGAAGCGGCAGGCCTTCGAGAGCTGGCGCACCGGCTATTCCTCTGCCTTCGCCATCATCTTGTTCGTCGCGGTGTTCGGTCTCGCCAACATCTACGTCAAGGCGCTCAACAAGGTGAAGCAGAGATGAGCCTGACCACCGCCCATTCCGTCGTCGCACCCTCGTCGAACGCCAAGCTGATCGCCGGCACGATCATCATAGCCTATGCGCTGATCTCGATCGTGCCGCTCCTGTGGATATTCGCCACCAGCTTCAAGACGCCGCCGGATTCGATCGCCTATCCGCCGAAGATCGTCTTCCAGCCAAGCATCGAGGGCTATTGCAACCTCTTCACCACACGCACAAGGCAGACGCCGGAATACATCAACTCGCTCGGGCCGGCGACCGGCTTCTGCGACGAGACGGTGCGCAAGCGCAACATGGTGATCGCCGGGCCGTCGAACTTCCTGCCGCGCTTCGTCAACGCGCTGATCATCGTCTTCGGCTCGGCCTTCTGCGCGGTGTTCCTCGGCACGCTCTCGGCCTATGGCTTCTCGCGCT
>RXJA01000217.1 GCA_003963455.1 Hyphomicrobiales bacterium | reverse complement strand
GCCGTATATCGCCACCGGCCCGACGACGAAGCAGATCAGCGACAGCGCCGGCTGCTGCCAGATCATGACCCCGACCAGGACGATCAGCGTCACCAGGTCTCGCACATAGGACGTTACGACAAGATCGAGCACGCTGCGCGCCGCCTGCGCGTTGTTGGTCATGCGGGCGATCAGATCGGCCGAAGAGGTCGAATGATAGAATTCGATGCCTTGCGCCAGGATGCGATCATAGATTTTGCGTTGGCGGTCGGCGATGATGGCGTTGCCGACGCGGCTCATGAAGTAGGCCTGGACGAAGGTGGCAAAGCCCTTGAGCAGGAAGATCCCCGCGACACCCGCCGCGATCATGTTGACGCGGTCGAGCCTCTTGAAGACGACGAATTCGTTGGTGATCTCGCGCAGGATCCAGGCGCTGGCGCCGGTCATGGCGGCCACGACGAGCATCGACGCTATGGCGGCGGCATAGCCGAATTTATGCTCATGGAAGGACTCCCTCACCAGCCTTGCGATGAGGCGCTGGTTTTCCGTCGAGCGGAAGAAGCGAAACAACGGCCGATCCTGTGTCTGCAAGAGTTCCGGATTCGCCACGAGGGCGCGAGGCGGCTTATAGAGCGAGTTGCGGCGCGATGGAACCTTTCGGCCGCCGAGGAAAGAAAAGGCTGCGCGAGGCTGTCTTTTCGGCCACGATGACTGCCGATTCTTGGAAAGGGTGGCGACAGATGGATTTCGACCTCATCGTGCGCGGCGGCACGCTGCCGGACGGCAGGATTGCCGACATCGGCATTGCCGGCGAGACCATCAGGGCAATCGAGCCGGCTTTGCCGGGCTCCTCGCCGACGGAGATCGACGCGCGCGGCAATCTCGTCTCTCCGCCCTTCGTCGATCCGCATTTCCACATGGACGCCACGCTCTCCTACGGCATCCCGCGCATCAATGCTTCGGGCACGCTGCTCGAGGGCATCGCTCTGTGGGGCGAACTGAAGCCTATTCTGACGCATGAGGCCGTGCGCGAGCGCGCGCTCGCCTATTGTGACTGGGCCGTGTCGATGGGGCTGCTCGCCATCCGCAGCCATGTCGATGTCTGCGACGACCGTCTGCTCGCGGTAGAAGCCCTGCTCGACGTCAAGAAAACCGTCGCGCCCTACATCGACCTGCAACTCGTCGCCTTTCCGCAGGACGGCCTCTATCGCTCGCCGACGGCGCTGAAGAACACCGTTCGCGCGCTGGACATGGGCGTCGACGTCGTCGGCGGCATCCCGCATTTCGAGCGCACCATGGCCGACGGCACCCGCTCGGTTACGGAGCTTTGCGAGATCGCGGCCAAACGCGGCCTGATGGTGGACATGCACTGCGACGAGACAGACGATCCGCTGTCGCGCCATATCGAGCAGCTTGCCTATGAAACGCAGCGCTTCGGCCTGCGGGGCAGGGTGGCCGGCTCGCACCTCACCTCCATGCATTCCATGGACAATTACTACGTATCCAAGCTCCTGCCGCTGATCGCCGAGGCCGGCGTCTCGGCCATCCCCAATCCGCTGATCAACATCATGCTGCAGGGGCGACACGACACTTTCCCCAAGCGCCGCGGCCTGACCCGGGTGAAGGAGATGCAGGCGCTCGGCATCCGCGTCGGCTGGGGCCAGGATTGCGTGCTCGACCCCTGGTATTCGCTGGGCACGGCCGACATGCTCGACGTCGCCTTCATGGGCCTGCATGTGGCGCAGATGTCGAGCCCGGCCGACATGGCGCGCTGCTTCGACATGGTGACCAACGTCAACGCCGCCATCATGGGGCTCGATCATCTTGGCCTGGCGGTCGGCAAGCGCGCCAGCCTCGTCGTGCTCGACGCCGGCAATGCGATCGAGGCCGTGCGCCTGCGCCCCGAACGCCTTTGCGTCATCGCCAGGGGCAAGGTGGTGGCCGAGCGCACAAAGCAGGAGACGCGGTTGTCGATCACCGGTCGTCCGGCAAAGGTGAACAGGCGGCATAGGTCTGTCTAGAGCCGGCGAGTTCCGCCGCTGGTCTTACCGATTCCCCGGGATGTTCCTCGTCAAACCGGCCCCTTGCGGCTAGGACCCCGCCATGGCTCAGTCCCTAGCCCGCGGGTTCACGATCAAGAACATGCTTCTGGCCGGCATCCTGTTGATGTTGGCTGGCGACTTCATGTTCGCGCTGAATGACGCGATGGGCAAATGGCTGGTCGCCAGCTTTTCCGTCGGCCAGGTTGTGCTGATCCGCTCGGTCGGCGCCTTCATCGTACTGGGGCCGATGATCGCCAACCAGGGCGCGGGCAAGTTGTTCCAGATGGAAAGACCGGTGCTGCAGCTCTTGCGCGTCGTGGCGACGACGCTCGACACCGGGCTCTTCTATGCCGCCGTCGTCCACCTGCCGCTGGCCGACGTGATGAGCTTCTACATGGCCGGGCCTATCTATGTCGCCGCGCTCTCGCACCTCTTGCTGGGCGAAAAGGTCGGCTGGCGCCGCTGGCTGGCGATCCTGGTCGGCTTCTGCGGCGTGCTGATCATCCTGAAGCCGTCCTCGGCGGCCTTCTCGCTGTCGTCGACCTACGCGTTGATCGGCAGCGTCGCCTTCGGCTTCGCCATCATTCTGGGCCGGCGTTTGCGTGGAACGAGCGATACGACGCTTGTCACCTGGCAGACCATCGGCACGCTGATTGTCGGCGGCGGGCTCGCCATCGGCGCCTGGCGCACGCCGTCGGCGCTCGATTTCGGCGCCATGCTTCTGCTCGGCGTCGTTTCCTGCGCGGCCCATCTGATGATCACTCGGGCACTGAAGCTGGCGCCGGCCTCGACGCTGGCGCCGCTGCATTACAGCCTGC
>RXJA01000370.1 GCA_003963455.1 Hyphomicrobiales bacterium | reverse complement strand
CGGCGCGGTCTCGTGCTTGCCGGTCAGGCGCTTGTCGTTGTCTGGGCCGTAGACTGCGATGTGGTCCATCAGGTTCTTGTCGAACTGCGCCATCAGCGCCTCGAAATAGGCCTTGCCGCCGACTTCACGCATATAGGCGGTCGAGAAGTTGCAGTGCATGCCCGAGCCGTTCCAGTCGGTGTCGCCGAGCGGCTTGCAGTGGAACTCGATGTCGATACCGTATTTCTCGGTCAGGCGCAGCAGCAGATAGCGGGCCATCCACATCTGGTCGGCGGCCTTCTTGGAGCCCTTGCCGAAGATCTGGAATTCCCACTGACCCTTGGCCACTTCGGCGTTGATGCCTTCATGGTTGATGCCGGCTGCCAGGCAGAGGTCGAGATGCTCCTCGACGATCGTGCGCGCGACATCGCCGACATTCTTGTAGCCGACGCCGGTGTAATACGGACCCTGCGGGGCCGGGTAGCCGCTCTCGGGGAAGCCGAGCGGACGGCCGTCCTTATAGAAGAAATATTCCTGCTCGAAGCCGAACCATGCACCCTCGTCGTCGAGGATGGTGGCGCGCTTGTTGGAGACGTGCGGGGTCACGCCATCAGGCATCATGACTTCGCACATGACCAGCACGCCATTGGTGCGGGCCGGATCCGGATAAACCGCGACGGGCTTCAGGACACAGTCGGAGCTGTGGCCTTCGGCCTGGTTGGTGGACGAGCCATCGAAGCCCCACAGCGGCAGCTGCTCCAGCGTGGGGAACTCGGCAAACTCCTTGATCTGGGTCTTGCCGCGCAGGCTGGGGGTCGGGACATATCCGTCGAGCCAGATATACTCGAGCTTGTATTTGGTCATTCCAGTGCCTCTCGTTGCTAGGACGCCGCCGTGGCGGCATCGATGCACGGCCGGATCGAGCCGACCTGCCGATGGTTAAAATGCAAATCGTATGCCACTCCGATCTCGAGAGGTGCGGCAAAATGGTCGTGGCAAGGCGTTGATTTTGCTGAGCCGCCTCAGCAATGCATCCGGATCATTCAGATGCCAATGATGCTTAAATAAGATGCATTACATGATCTTTTCGCGGGCATATTGCCTAAATGAATCGCAGTACCTATCTTGACCGAAAGGTGAATCGACACGGTCCTGAAGAGACAAGGAGACCGGCAATGCAAGTCACGCTATCCCGTCCGTCGGCAAAGATACTGATGTTCCCGCTTGCAGCACGCAAGTCTGCCTTAAATTTAGGCTCCAAGGCCAAATTCGCGGCAGAGCTTGCGGCGCTGCGCGGCGAGCATGTCGACTTCGATGGCTGGTACCACGAAGCAGCTGTCGAGGAAGAGAACCAGCAGCGCAGGAGCTGATCCGCTTCCTTGAAATTCGGGCATCAAGAAGCCCGGCGCGATTGCTCGCGCCGGGCTTTTGTTTGAGACAATGACCGACCGGGTCAGTCGTTCGCGTGCAGATCGGTACCGAGCGTATCCTTGACGAAGATCATGCCGATGATGAGCGACATGGCGGCGATGATCACCGGGTACCAGAGGCCGTAATAGATGTCGCCCTTGTAGGCGCTGAGCGCGAACACGGTCGCCGGCAGCAGGCCGCCGAACCAGCCATTGCCGATGTGATAGGGCAGCGACATGCCGGTGTAGCGGATGCGGGTCGGGAACATCTCGACCAGGATAGCGGCGATCGGGCCGTAGACCATGGTCACGAACAGCACCAAGATGAACAGGATGCCGATCGTCAGCGGCCAGTTGATGGCCGCGGGATCGGCCACCATGGCGAAGGCGCCGCCGCCCGGGATGGTGTAGACGGTGACTTCCGGCGCGCCGGCCGCCTCGTCCGCGGTCAACAACTTATCGGCAACCGCCTGTTCGGTCTTGACCGTGGTTTTCTCGCCAGCCCGGATCGTGGCGGCGTCGAGTTTCAATTCCGGATTGGCCGCGACGAAGGCGTCGAGCTTCTGGTCCGGCACCTTGATCGCGCCCCGCTTCAGCGGGTAGCCGCCGTCCTGCAGCGACATGTTCACGGCCTTGACGAAGGCAGCGTCCTTGGCCTTGGCCTGATCGCCGGCGGCAACGGCATCATAGGACTGCACCGTCTCGTTGCCGATCGTGACCGTTGCCGCGGTACCGGGCGCCGCCGTCGAAACGACGTCGAAAGGAACCGAGTTCTTGGTCAGGAACGAAGTCGCGATGTCGCAGGACGTCGTGAACTTCGCCGTGCCGACAGGGTTGAACTGGAACTTGCAGTCGCCGGGCGCCGCCGTAACCGTCGCGCGGGTGTTCTGCTGCGCGGTGGCCAGGGCCGGATTGGCGGCCCAGGTCAGCGCCTTGAACAGCGGAAAGGTGCAGACGATACCCAAAGCCAGGCCGGCCATGATGATTGGCTTGCGGCCGATCTTGTCGGAGAGCCAGCCGAACACGACAAAGAAGATGGAGCCGATCGCAAGCGCGATCGCGATCATGATGTTGACCGACTGCGCGTCGACCTTGAGCACGTTGGTGAGGAAGAACAGGGCGTAGAACTGGCCATTGTACCAGATCACGGCCTGGCCGGCGGTGAGGCCGAGCAGCGCCAGAAGGGCGATCTTGGCGTTTTTCCACTGGCCGAAAGCCTCCGTGAGCGGCGCCTTGGAACCCTTCCCCTCGTCCTTCATACGCTGGAAGGTCGGCGACTCCGACAGCGACAGCCGAATCCAGACCGAAACGGCGAGCAGCAGGAAGGAAACGATGAAGGGAATGCGCCAGCCCCAGCTTGCATAGGTTTCCTTACTGAGCGAGGCCTGCACGATCA
>RXJA01000464.1 GCA_003963455.1 Hyphomicrobiales bacterium | reverse complement strand
GCAGCGGTCGCGCCGGCATGAAAACGTCACATCGGCGCTCTAGAGCATGATCCCGAAAAGTGGGAACCGGTTTTCGGACAAGATCATGCTCCGACAAATAGTTGATCAGGATGGCGATTCAACGAAACGTCATCCTGATCTGGGAAGCTAGGGCGCCTCGAAGTGGCGAAAAGACCTTTTAACCGGCTAACTGGATGAGAAGAGACATGCTGGTCCCGCAACTCACGCACGTGCCTGTCAGCGCCCGCGACGCGATGCGGGACGGGCCGCGCGACAGCGCCACCCACCTGCGCCACGCGGCCGCCGTTCCCGCCCTCGGCGAGATCGAGATCGGCGGCCAGCCGTCGCGCGAAAGCGCCGGCGAAAGCTTGACCGTCATGGCCTGGAACGTCGAGCGGCTCCGCCATCTCGATGCCATCGCCGGAACGATCGCCGGCCAGGCTCCGGACGTCGTGCTGCTGTCTGAGGTCGACAAGGGCATGGCGCGCTCCGGCAACGGCCATCTGTTGGGCCGTCTCGCCGACCGGCTCGGCCACGGCTTCGCTTATGGCGTCGAATTCCTGGAGCTCGGGACCGGCAACGAAACGGAGCAGGCGGCGAATGGCGGCGCAGAGAACATGGAGGGTTTCCATGGCAATGCCATAACCGCCGCCGTTCCGCTGCTGCGGCCTTTTCTCATTCGCCTCGACGCGGCCGGCGCATGGTTCCTGCCTGAGCACGGCCAGCCCCGTATCGGCGGCCGCATGGCGCTCGGCGGCCAGGTGATGGCCGGCGACCGCCGGGTGACCGTCGTTTCCGTGCATCTCGAGAACCGCACCACGCCCGTCGGCCGGGCCGACCAGACGCGCCACCTGCTCGACGCCATCGACCGATATGACGCGGAAGCGCCGGTCCTGATCGGCGGCGACTTCAACACGCTGACCGCCACCTATCCGGAGCGCAATGACGACCCTGCCGCGTGGCGAGAGCGCGTCGCCGCCGAACCGAACCGGTTGATGCGCCCCGACAGCCACGAGCCTCTCTTCGCGATCATGGCCGAACGCGGCTACGATTGGCGCGACGCCAACGCGTTGGACAAGCCGACGCAGCGCCGCGCGGCCGGCGACCTGACGCCCGCCGGCCATATCGACTGGTTCTTCACCCGGGGGCTCATCGCAAGCGCGCCTGCCACCTTGCCGGCGGTGAAGCCGGACGGCGCCCCGAGTTCCGATCACGAGGCGCTGGTGGTCACGTTGCGGGTGAAATGACGGCGGCGGTCAGGGTTGGAGCGCCGCTTCCACCAGCCGCTTGGCGTCGGGGCTCGACCATTCGGCCGGGCCGTTCATATGCGCGATCAGACAGCCTTCGGCGTCGATCAGCATGGTGACCGGAAGCCCAAGCGCCAGGCCGCGCGTCTTGGCTTCGTTGAACAGCGCGATCGTCGGGTCCCGGTAGAAGCCAAGCGTTTGAACGCCGATCTCGCTGAGGAACTTCTTCGGCTTGGCATCATCGCCGGCGTCGACATTGACCGCCACGACCTCGAAGGCATTGCTGCCCTTCTCCTTCTGCAGCGCGTCGAGCGCCGGCATCTCGGCGCGGCACGGCGCGCACCATGTCGCCCACAGATTGAGCAGCACCGTCTTGCCAGCATGGTCGGCAATCGTCATCGGCTTGCCGTCGGGACCGTTGAAGGCAAGAGCTTTCAGCGATTGCGGCGGATCGGCCGGCTGCAGCGCCGCGACCTGGCCGACGGCTTTCGCGGCGACCTGCTTGGCGCGCGCGGCCTTGGCGGCGCAGAGGGCATCGTCCCCCCCAGCAGCATCCTTGCCGGCGGCCGCGGCGACCTTCTCCGGGGGATTGTTGCCAGAACCGCTCTCGCTGACATATACCGCGACCGCGCCGGCCAGCACGCCCGCCGCCAAGGCGGCAAGGATGAGGCGCGGGGCCGGGAAGAACCTATTGCCGTCTGCCATTTTCAAATCTGCTCCGGAGCACGGGTTATAGCGATGAGCGACAAGAAGGCCAGCAACCAGATGTGGGGCGGACGTTTTGCCTCGGGTCCGGCCGCGATCATGGAAGCGATCAACGCGTCGATCGGCTTCGACCGCAAACTCTATGCGCAGGACATAAGCGGATCGATCGCCCATAGTGAGATGTTGGCTGAAACGGGCATTATTTCGGCGGCCGATCAAGAAAAAATTGCTCACGGGCTGAACACGATCCTGAAAGAGATCGAAGCCGGCACGTTCGAATTCTCGACCAAGCTCGAAGACATCCACATGAATGTCGAGGCCCGCCTCGCCGACCTGATCGGCCCGGCGGCGGGACGCCTGCACACCGCCCGCTCGCGCAACGACCAGGTGGCTGTCGACCTGAGGCTCTGGGTCAAGCAAGAGTGCCAGCGGGTCGCCCAGGCGCTGAAGGACCTGATCGCCGCCTTCCTCGAGCGCGCCGAGGAGCATGCCGCCACCGTCATGCCCGGCTTCACCCATATGCAGGCGGCCCAGCCGGTGACTTTCGGCCACCATTGCATGGCCTATGTCGAGATGTTCGGCCGTGATCTCTCGCGCGTCCGGGATGCCATCGAACGCATGGATGAAAGCCCGCTGGGCGCCGCGGCCCTTGCCGGCACCAGCTTTTCCATCGACCGCCACATGACCGCGAAGGCGCTGGGTTTCCGCGAGCCGACGCGCAATTCGCTGGACAGCGTTTCGGACCGCGACTTCGCGCTCGAATTCCTGAGCCTCGCCGCGATCTGCGCGACGCACCTCTCCAGGCTCGCCGAGGAGATCATCATCTGGTCGACGCCGCAATTCGGCTTCATCCGCCTGTCGGATTCCTTCTCCACCGGCTCCTC
>RXJA01000559.1 GCA_003963455.1 Hyphomicrobiales bacterium | reverse complement strand
TCGGCGTCGTCACCGAGGTGACGGTGCGCATCCTGAAGAAGCCGGAGACGGCGCGCGCGCTGCTGATCGGCTTTCCGTCCAGCGAGGAGGGGGGCAAGTGCGTCGCCGATATCATCGGCGCCGGCATCATCCCCGGCGGCATGGAGATGATGGACCGCCCGGCGATCCATGCGGCGGAGGATTTCGTCCACGCCGGCTACCCGCTCGACGTCGAGGCGCTGCTCATCGTCGAGCTCGACGGGCCGAGCGTCGAGGTCGACCATCTGATCGGACTGGTCGAGGGGATCGCCTACAGGAACGGCTCGACCACCTGCCGCATCTCGCAGTCGGAGCAAGAGCGGCTGAGCTTCTGGGCCGGGCGCAAGGCGGCCTTCCCGGCGGTCGGCCGCATCTCGCCCGACTATTACTGCATGGATGGCACCATTCCGCGCAAGGAACTGCCGCGCGTGCTCGCCGGCATGCGCGACCTGTCGGAGAAATACGGGCTCGGCGTCGCCAATGTCTTCCACGCCGGCGACGGCAATCTGCATCCGCTGATCCTCTACGACGCCAATGTGCCGGGTGAGCTCGACAAGGCCGAAAGCTTCGGCGCCGACATATTGCGTCTCTGCGTCGAGGTCGGCGGCGTGCTGACGGGCGAGCACGGCGTCGGCGTCGAGAAGCGCGACCTGATGCCGGAAATGTTCAACCAGATCGATCTCGACCAGCAGATGCGCGTCAAATGCGCCTTCGACCCCAATCATCTGCTCAACCCCGGAAAAGTGTTTCCGCAACTGCGCCGCTGCGCGGAACTGGGAAGGATGCATGTGCATCGCGGGCAGGTGGCGTTTCCGGACATTCCGAGGTTTTGATGGGGGCGCGGGATCAAAGTTCCTCGCCCCCGCAAAGCGGGGGAGAGGTGGCTCGGGCGAAGCCCGAGACGGAGAGGGGGACGCCCTGTCAGCCGAGCCGCCGTTCGCCAGAAAAGATCGCCCGCGCGCGCGAGCTGCGTCACGGTGACAATCAGGCTGAGGCGACTCTCTGGAACGAACTGAAGGCCAAGAAGCTGGGCGGGTACAAATTCGTTCGCCAGATGCCCATCGGTCCGTACTTCGCGGATTTTGCCTGCAGAAGCCAAAAGCTGATTGTGGAATTGGATGGCAGCCAGCACGCGGAGAGTTCGTACGACAGGCGGCGGGATGAATTCATGCGGGGCGAGGGCTTCTCGGTTTTGCGGCTCTGGAGCTTCGATGTTTTGAAGAGCACGAGAAGTGTTTGCCAGACGATCCTCGCAGCGCTGGAAGGGCGGCTTGTTGAAGACGTCGTTGCTGCCGATCTCAGGTTTGTTTTTGCAGCCAGGAAGATGGGAGACAGCGCTCTATGATGGCCCCCTCTCCGTCTCGGGCTACGCCCGAGCCACCTCTCCCCCGCTTTGCGGGGGCGAGGAACCCAAGCTTTTCAAGGTCGCGACATCGGCGGTTGGCGTTTCCTCGCTCCCATGAAATGGGGGAGAGGTGTCTGCGTAGCGGACGGAGAGGGGGCAGCGCTGCCGTATGCGATTGCTCTGGCCTTGCGGGGGGGCGGAGTCAGGCAAAGCCATGACCACCTTCACCCCATCCTCTTCCGCCGAAGTCCTCTCCACCATTCAGTGGGCTGCAGCCGAAGAGACGCCCCTCGAGCTCCTCGGCCACGGCTCCAAGCGCGGCATCGGCCGTCCGCTGCAGACCGAACACACGCTCGACCTCTCAAAGCTCGCCGGCGTCACCCTATACGAGCCGGCGGAGCTGGTGCTCTCGGCCAAGGCCGGCACGCCGCTCGCCGAACTCGAAACGCTGCTCGCCGAAAACGGCCAGCAATTCGCCTTCGAACCGATGGATTACGGCCCGCTGCTCGGCAGTGAACCGGGCAAGGGCACTATCGGCGGCGTGCTGGCTTCGAACCTGTCCGGTCCCCGCCGCCTCAAGGCCGGTGCCGCCCGCGACCACATCCTTGGCGTCGCCGCGGTCTCCGGCCGGGGCGAGGCGTTCAAGTCGGGCGGCCGCGTCGTCAAGAACGTCACCGGCTACGACCTCTCCAAGCTGATGGCCAACAGCTGGGGCACGCTGGCTGTGCTGACCGACGTCACCTTCAAGGTCCTGCCGGCGGCCGAGACCGAAGTGACGCTCGCCGTTCGCGGCCTGCTCGACGATGCCGCCGTGGCAGTCATGGCGCTGGCGCTGGGCTCCAGCGCCGAAGTCTCGAGCGCGGCGCATCTGCCGGAGCGTATCGCCGCCCGCGTCGCCGGCGGCAAGCACGGCAGCGATGCCGCGACGTTGCTGCGCGTCGAGGGGTTTGGCCCCTCGGTCGTCTATCGTATCGAGGCGCTTAAGCAGCTGCTCCGCAAGGCCGGGCCGCTCGAAGAGATCGCCGGCGAGGCGTCGAAGACGATCTGGCGCGACATTCGCGACTGCCGGCCTTTCGCGGACGGCGGCGCACGGCCGGTCTGGCGCGTCTCGATGGCGCCGTCGCAGGCGCATCACATGGTTATGGCCCTGCGCATGCAGGCGGCGGTCGACGCCTTCTACGACTGGCAGGGCGGTCTTGTGTGGCTGTCGATGCGCGAGGGCGACCCCGAGGCCGAGCTTTTGCGCGGGCTGATCCGCAAATATGGCGGCGGCCACGCGACGCTGGTGCGCGCTTCAGCTTCGCATCGCGCGGCCCTGCCGGTGTTCGAGCCGCAGCCGCCGCATCTGGCGGCGCTGTCGGCGCGGCTCAAGGCCGAATTCGATCCGAAGCAGATTCTCAACCCCGGCCGCGTGGCCGGCGGTTCCAGCTCTGCTACTCTCCCTCGATCAACGGAGGGAGCAGCACCATGAGCAATATCAATCCAGGCCCGGACATGGGGTCGCGCCAAACCGATCGCTGGCTGGAGCCGGGCCAGACCAACGCGCTGGTCATCTACATTCTCTACCTCGCCAGCCTCGTCATCGGCGTGACCGGCATTGTCGGCATCGTGCTTGCCTACATCAATCGCGGCAAGGCGGGCGGCTTCGTCGAGAGCCACTATACGTTCCTGATCAGGACGTTCTGGATAGGCCTTCTCTACGCGCTGATCTCGGTGGTCCTGATGATGCTCGTTATCGGCTTCCTGCTGATGTTCGTGGTCGCCGTCTGGTTCATCGCCCGCTGCATTCTCGGCATCCAGGCGCTGCAGCGCGGCGAGCCTGTCAGGAACCCGCAGAGCTGGCTTCTCGGACGGTAAGGATTTTTACGTGCAGACCAATTTCTCCGTTGCCCAGCTCGCCGATCCGCATGTCGCGGAATCGGAAAAGATCCTGCGCAAATGCGTGCATTGCGGCTTCTGCACCGCCACCTGCCCGACCTATGTGACGCTGGGCAACGAGCTGGACTCGCCGCGCGGCCGCATCTACCTCATCAAGGACATGCTCGAGAACGGCCGCCCGGCGGACAAGCAGATCGTCACCCATATCGACCGGTGTCTCTCCTGCCTGGCCTGCATGACGACATGTCCCTCGGGCGTGAACTACATGCATCTCGTCGATCATGCCCGCGCCCATATCCAGGAGACCTACAGGCGCCCACTGCTCGATCGGCTGACGCGCGCCATGCTGGCTGCCGTGCTGCCTTATCCGGACCGCTTCCGCGCCGCACTGAGATTGGCACGGCTTGGCCGGCCGTTCATCGGGCTGTTCGAGAGGCTGCCGGCGCTGAAGCCGGTCGCCGCCATGCTGAGGCTCGCGCCGTCCTCGATCCCGTCGGCATCGCCGATGGCGACGCCAGGCGCGCATGCCGGGCAGGGCACAAAGCGTGGTCGCGTCGCCATCCTCACCGGTTGCGCGCAATCGGTGCTCGACCCTGCCATCAACGACACCACCATCTCCTTGCTGACCAGGCTCGGCGTCGAGGTCGTGGTGCCGGAGGGCGAGGGCTGCTGCGGCGCGCTTGTTCACCACATGGGCCGCGAGGCGGCCGCCCTTGCCTCGGCGAGGCGGAATGTCGACGCCTGGACGCGCGCCATCGACCAGGGTGGACTGGACGCCATCGTCGTCACGGCGTCCGGCTGCGGCACCACGATCAAGGACTATGGCTTCATGCTGCGCCTCGATCCGGCCTATGCCGAGAAGGCGAAGCGAGTTTCATCGCTGGCCAAGGACATAACCGAGTATCTTGCCGGCCTCGACCTGCCTGAGCCGGTGCGCAAGCCGGGCACAATCGTCGCCTACCATTCGGCCTGCTCGATGCAGCACGGCCAGAAGATTACCCGCCAGCCGAAAGAACTCCTGGCCAAGGCGGGCTTCGTCGTGCGCGAGCCGCGCGAGGGGCATCTGTGCTGCGGATCGGCTGGTACCTACAACATCCTCCAGCCGGAGATTTCTGCGAAGCTGCGCGACCGCAAGGTGAAAAACATCGAAGCGACGAGCGCTTCAGTTGTCGCCACCGGCAACATCGGCTGCATCACCCAGATCGCATCGGCCGCGAAACTGCCGGTGGTGCACACGATCAAGCTCCTCGACTGGGCATATGGCGGCCCGAAGCCGGAAGGCGTTTCCGAAGCGAAGCTGGTTGCCGCCGAGTAGTGGAGTTACTCAGCCGCGAGTTGATCCGGCGCGCCGTAGGTCGCGCGGTAGAGCGCGCGCTGGCGGTTGAGCGCCACCATCGTGTTGCGCAGCAGGATCGCCACGGTGAGCGGGCCGACGCCGCCGGGCACCGGCGTGATCCAGGAGGCCACTTCCTTCACGCTTTCGGTGTCGACATCGCCGACGATACGTGTTTCGCCGTCCGGGCCGATTTCCGAATTGATGCCGATGTCGATGACGCAGGCGCCCGGCTTCACCATGTCGGCCTTGATCAGCCGCGGCCTGCCGACCGCGACGAACAGCGCATCGGCGCGCCGCGCGTGCGCCGCCACGGAGCGCGTCATGTGATGGCAGACCGTCACCGTCGCGCCCTCGCTCATGAGCAGGAAGGCGATCGGCTTGCCGACGATCTCGGAATGGCCGACGACGACCACTTCGAGCCCCTTGAGATCGAGTCCGGTCTCCTTCAGCAGTTCGACCGAGGCGGCCGCCGTGCAGGGCGCCAGATCGAGCTGGTTGTAGACGATGTTGCCGATCGAGGCCGGGTGCATGCCCTCGACATCCTTCAGCGGATGCACCGCGCCCTGCAGCGTCTTGATCGGGATATGCGCCGGCACCGGCCGCTGGATGATGATGCCGGTGACGCGCGGGTCGGCGTTGAGGCCGTGGATCGCCGCTTCCAATTCACCGGCGGTGATGTCGGCGGCGAAGCGCCGCTCCTCGAAGCCGATGCCGGCAAGGGCTGCCTTGGCGCGCTGGTTGCGCACATAGACTTCGACCGCGGCGGTATCGCCGACGGTGATCGAGACGAGCTTCGGCGCAAAGCCTTCAGCTGTGGCGATTGCCGCATCCTCGCGCACCGAGGCGATGATGCGCTGGGCGACCGGGCCGCCTTTCAGGTAGCGGCTGTCGTCGGTCCGGGTCATGCTGGCACCTCCGCTTTCTGGGGCAATTCGAGGAAAAGCGCGCAAGCGGCTTCCCGTCGAAAATTGCGTGGCAACTGAGATTTGTGCGCTGCAATAGCAGAGGACCGCCCGGAAATCAGCCCCGAATGCGAACCGCAATGCTTTCAGGACGACTTGCCGCTCCATGCATGTCACCCGAAAGCATGTCCTAGAGCGCGTCGCGATCTTTCAGATTCGCTCCATGCGCTTTAGGTTTTTGATTTTAAGCATGTCTTTATCCCGAAACCGGTTCCCACTTTTTTGGGAGACATGCTTTAGGGCCTGACCCGAGGGGTACGCAGCGGTTTTTGGATAGCGATACACACCAAACAAGAAACGAAAAAAGGCAGCGCGGTTGCCCGCGCTGCCTTTTCGTGACCGGCCGTATCCCCACACGGCCCGTCCCCCGTTAACTCGTTGCCAGTCTAAGCATCTATTGCGGCAGCGCGCTATGGCTTAAGAGCAACAGCAAGCCCTAAAAGGAACCATTCAGCGCCGCCTGACCGGCAGTTTCTTCTATATCACCTCGACGGTGGTTCCGACATTCACGCGCTCGTAGAGGTCGACGACGTCTTCGTTGCGCATGCGGATGCAGCCCGAGGACACCGCGCCGCCGATCGTCCAGGGCTGGTTGGTGCCGTGGATGCGGTATTCGGTGGTGCCGAGATAGAGCGCGCGGGCGCCGAGCGGGTTTTCGATGCCGCCGGCCAGATAGGTCGGCAGATAACGGCCCTTGGCCGCCTCGCGCTTGATCATTTCCGCCGGCGGACGCCAGTCGGGCCAGACCCTCTTGTCGGTGATCTTGTGCGTGCCCGACCATTCGAAGCCCGGCTTGCCGGTGCCGACGCCGTAACGCCGCGCCTTGCCGTTCTTCTCGACCAGATAGAGGAAATTCTGGTGCGTATCGATGACGATGGTACCGGGCTTCGCCGGGCCGTCATAGGCGACTTCCTGCGGCAGGTAGATCGGATTGATCTGCGGCCGCATCACCATGCGCCTGGCCGGCTGCTGCACGGCCGCCGTCTTCTGCCGGTCGGGCTGTGCCTGGAACAGCCGCTGCAGCGGCTGCTGCGTCGCCGGCCGGGCGGGCCGCACGATGCCAGGCGCATGGCCGAGCTGCAGCACCCAGGGCGCCGAAAGGTCTGGGCTCACCATCACCGGCGGCATGTCGGCATAGCGGTCATTGGCGAGCGAAGTCGTGGCGCCGGCGGCAAGAACCGCCGCGGCGCCTAGCAGGGAACAAAACGCTGTCTTCATCGGAACGCACCTTGATCGTCGAACTCATCCGGGGCGGGGAGGGCGGCCCTCGGCTTCGCGATCCTTGGCGCTGAGCGGCAAGCAAAACATGAATCGGAATGCGTAAAATGCGGAACTGTCAGTAAACCTTTTGGTGTGGTTACCGGCTGGTTCAGGAATCCGGTAAAGCCACGGTAAAAGCGGCGCCGAGGCGCATTAACGAATGGATTTGCGGCAATGGGACAGGAAACTTCCGGTGTTATCGAAGGCCCGGACGGCAAGACGCGCTGCTTCTGGCACGGCAACCTGCCGGATTATCTCCGCTACCACGACCACGAATGGGGCCGCCCAGTAACGGATGATCGCCGGCTGTTCGAAAAGATCTGCCTGGAGGGTTTCCAGTCGGGCCTGTCGTGGCTCACCATCCTGCGCAAACGCGAGAATTTTCGCGAGGCCTTCGCCGGTTTCGACTTCGACAAGGTTGCTCAATTCACCGACGACGATGTCGAGCGCCTGCTCGGCAATGCCGGCATCATCCGCCATCGCGGCAAGATCGTCTCGACCATCAACAACGCAAAACGCGCCCGCGAGATGGCCGATGAATTCGGCTCCCTGGCCGCCTGGTTCTGGAAGTTCGAGCCCGGCCCGGACGAGCGGCCCGAGATCGTCGACCTGACGCATCTGCGCGCCAATCCGACGACGGCGGTCTCGGTGAGGATATCGAAGGAATTGAAGAAACGCGGCTGGAGCTTTGTCGGTCCCACCACCGTCTATGCCTTCATGCAGGCGATGGGCCTGGTCAACGACCATCTCGAGGGCTGCTTCTGTCGCGCCGAGGTGGAGAAGGAGCGCAAGAAGTTGAAGCGGCCGAAGTAGCGCCTACTTTCCTTCTGCCCGTTTTACGGGGAGAAGGTGCCCGAAGGGCGGATGAGGGGCAGCGCCGACCTTCGAAAATCTGTCGCCGGCCGGACAGCTCAAACGCTGCTCGCGCCCGCCAAATACAGCCCGGCCAGGATCGCCGCCACGGCCGCGAAAGCCGGATAGATGACCAAGAGCCCGGTGACCAGCGCGTCGCGCGCGCTCGGTTTGGCCACCGCAGCTTCGAACGGTCCGGCGGGATGCTGCGCTGGCTTGAGCATGGCGCCGCCGGCGGGCCGCAGCCTGGCGGGCTTGCCGCTCTCGATGATGTCTTCAGCCGTCGTCATGGCCCCGAACCCCTTGTTTCGGCGTGCTTTATGGTCGTCGATTGTGTCGGCAGCATGCCGCGCTGGTGGCGGAATTGTTTCGTTTTCGGCTCGGGTTTGTTTCAGTTCCTCCTTCTCCCACAACGGGGAAAGGAGAAGCGCCGACCCTTGCCGCTCCAAGCCGCATCGTTTAGGAAACGCGCGCCCATTACCAGAGAAGATCATCCCATGGCCGACAAACCGGAAAAGACGAAAGCGCGGCTGCCGCGCGGTTTTGCCGACCGCAGCGCCGAGGACATCCGCGCCGTCGAGAAGATGATGGCCACCATCCGCTCGGTCTATGAGCTCTACGGCTTCGAGCCGGTCGACCAGCCGATGATCGAATACACCGACGCTCTCGGCAAGTTCCTGCCCGACCAGGACCGGCCGAACGAAGGCGTCTTCTCCTTCCAGGACGATGACGACCAATGGCTGTCGCTGCGCTACGACCTGACCGCGCCGACGGCCCGCTTCGTCGCCGAGAATTTCGACAAGCTGCCGAAACCCTATCGCAGCTACCGCTCCGGCTGGGTGTTCCGCAACGAGAAGCCCGGCCCCGGCCGCTTCCGCCAGTTCATGCAGTTCGACGCCGACACCATCGGCACGCCGGGTGTCGCGGCGGACGCCGAGATGGCGATGATGATGGCCGACGTGATGGAGGCGCTGGGCATCAAGCGCGGCGACTACGTCATCCGCGTCAACAACCGCAAGGTGCTCGACGGTGTGCTGGAGGCCATCGGCCTCGGCGGCGAGGAAAATGCCGGCCGCCGGCTGACGGTGCTGCGCGCAATCGACAAGCTCGACAAACTCGGTGTCGATGGGGTGCGTTTACTGCTTGGTGCAGGACGCAAGGACGAGAGTGGAGACTTTACGAAGGGTGCCGGCCTGGCTCCCGGCCAAATTCAACATGTACTCGCGGTGGTTAGTGCCAAGAGTGCCGCCGAGCTGCAGCAGAATCTTGACCAGATCACCGGTGAGACGGGTGGGGTCCCTGATCCTCACGGTGGATTGTCGCATTTACCGTACGACGACGGACTGGATGAACTTCTAAAGCAAATTGAACCGCTGGTACGGGCTGCCGGTTACGGCGAAGATCGCATCAAGATCGATTTTTCCGTCGTGCGAGGCCTCGAATACTACACCGGGCCCGTCTTCGAAGCCGAGCTTCTGGCCGAGATCCCCAACGACGAAGGCCAGATCGTGCGCTTCGGCTCGGTCGGCGGCGGCGGGCGCTATGACGGGCTGGTCTCGCGCTTCCGCGGCGAACCGGTGCCGGCGACCGGCTTCTCCATCGGCGTCTCCCGGCTGATGACGGCGCTGAAAAACCTCGGCAAGCTCGACATCTCCGACGTCATCGCTCCGGTCGTGGTGCTGGTGATGGACAAGGACACGGAGAGCCTCGGCCGTTACCAGAAGATGGTCGCGGATCTCCGCGCCGCCGGCATCCGCTCCGAAATGTATCTCGGCGGCGCCGGCATGAAGGCGCAGCTCAAATACGCCGACCGGCGCGGCAGCCCGGTCGCCATCATTCAGGGCGGCGACGAGCGCGCCAAGGGCGAGGTGCAGATCAAGGACCTGATCGGAGGCGCCCGCATGTCGGCTGAGATCACCGACAACGCCGAATGGCGCGCCGCAAGGCCCGCGCAGGTGACGGTGGCGGAAGGCGAACTGGTTGGAGAGGTGAAGAAGATACTGGCGGCGCAGGCAGCCGATCGCGCCAAAATCTCTCCATGACCAGCCCCGCCATCGCCGCCGACATAACGAAACTCTTCGCGTCCCGCGACACGCACGCGGTCGAAGTCGCGGTCCTGCAGCCGGCCGACCCGTTCCTCGACATGGCCGGAGAAGACCTGCGCCGGCGCATCTTCCTGACCGAGAGCGAGACAGGCAGGACGCTGTGCCTCAGACCCGAATTCACCATTCCGGTCTGCCTCGACCATATCGCCAGCCAGGCCGGCACGCCGCGCCGCTATTCCTATCTCGGCGAAGTCTTCCGCCAGCGCCGCGAGGGCGGCAACGAGTTCTTCCAGGCAGGCATCGAGGATCTCGGCGATCGCGACACGGCCGCCGCCGATGCCCGCTCGCTCGCCGACGCGCATGCACTGCTGTCGCTGGCGCTGCCGGGCCAGAAGCTTGCCATCACGCTTGGCGACCAAACCCTGTTCGAGGCGGTGCTGGCGGCGCTTGGTCTGCCGCGCGGCTGGCGTATGCGGCTCGCTCGCGCCTTCGGCTCCGCGCCGATGTTGGAAGCGGCCCTTGCCGATCTCGCCAATCCGCCGCGCAACAGCCAGCTTTCCGGTCCCGTCGCGTTGCTGGTGCTCGACGGCGATCAGGAGGGCCTTGCCGCGCACATTGCCGCCGGCATGGAGGAGGCCGGGCTGTCGGCGTCGTCCGGCCGCGCGCCGGCCGATATCGCGCGCAGGCTGATCGAGAAAGCGCAACTGCGCAGCGTGCGGCTCTCCGACGAGGCCTTCTCGGCGCTGAAGGACTTTCTCGAGATCGACGTCGCGCTCGACAGCGCCCCCACGGCGCTGGAAGAATTCGCCGCCGATGCCGGCCTGTCGCTGGGACCGGCGCTGGAGAATTTCGCCGCCCGCGCCAAGGCAATCGAGGCGCACGGCCTGTCCTCGTCGCAAATCCGCTACGACGCCGCCTTCGGCCGCCCGCTCGACTACTATACCGGCCTCGTCTTCGAGATCGCGGTTCAGGGGGGCGACCGTCCGCTGGCCGGCGGCGGCCGCTACGATAGGCTGCTGACGTTGCTCGGAGCAAAGAAGCCGATCCCCGGCGTCGGCTTCTCGGTCTGGCTCGATCGCATCGAAGCCTTGCGGGAGGGCGCGCGATGATCACGCTGGCGATCCCCTCCAAGGGCCGTCTCAAGGAGCAGTCTCTCGAAGTGCTGGCCAAGGCCGGCCTGGCCGTTGCCCTGCCGGAGGACGACCGCAAATACCGAGCCCGCATCGAAGGCCTCGACGCTGTCGAAGTGGCCTTCCTGTCCGCATCCGAGATCGCCGGCGAGATCGGCCAGGGCGCGGTCGATCTCGGCATCACCGGCGAGGACCTTGTGCGCGAAAACCTCGCCGACTGGGAAGCGCGCGCCGAGATCGTCGCCCGCCTCGGCTTCGGCAATGCCGATGTCGTGGTGGCGGTGCCCGACATCTGGCTCGATGTCGATAGCATGGCCGATCTCGACGACGTCGCCGCCGATTTCCGCCAGCGCCATGGCCGGCGCTTGCGGATCGCCACCAAATACTGGCGGCTGACGCAGCAGTTCTTCTCGCTCAAGCACGGCATCCAGGTCTATCGCATCGTCGAAAGCCTCGGCGCCACCGAGGGCGCCCCGGCAGCGGGGCTCGCCGATGTCATCGTCGACATCACCACCACGGGCTCGACACTGCGCGCCAACCATCTCAAGGTCCTGGGCGACGGCACGATCCTGAAGTCGCAGGCCTGTCTCGTTGCTTCGAGGAAGCAGCGTGATGCGGCGGACGAGGCATTGTTGCGGGAAATCGCCGCGAGGATGAGCGCTCTGCCTTCCCCTTGAGAGGGGGAACCACCTCTACCTTCGGCGGGTTTTCACCGTCACGGCAGGCTGATAGGCTGGGTCATCCCGGGAGGAGACGGCGATGGCGATCAAACTCGACGAGCTCATGAACGCCACCAATCTGCGAGGGCGCGGCGCGAGTGGCGCCTTCATTGCTCCGGCGGGCGGCAAGGCGCATGTGTCGGGCGACCGGTCGGCGCCTTTGCTCGACAAGACCATTCCGGAACTGTTCTCCGACACCGTGAGCAAATACGCTACGCTCGACGCCGCCGTCTTCGTCGGCCAGGACAAGCGCTTCACCTGGAGCGAGTTGTCGGACACGGTCGACGCCTTGGCCGCCGGCTTCCTGGCGCTCGGCCTGGAGAAGGGCGACCGCGTCGGCATCTGGTCGCCGAACCGCTGGGAATGGCTGGTGACGCAGTTCGCCACCGCCCGCATCGGGCTGATCCTGGTCAACATCAACCCGGCCTACCGGCTGGCCGAACTCGAATATGCCCTCAACAAGGTCGGTTGCAAGGCGCTGGTCACCGCCGCGCGGTTCAAGACGTCCGACTATCTGGGCATGATCGAGACGCTGGCGCCGGAAATCGCCACTGACGAACCCGGCAGGCTCAAGGCAAGAAAGCTGCCGGCGCTCAAGATCGTCATCCGCATGGGCGACGACAACTCGCCCGGCATGTTCAATTTCGGCGACGTGCTGGCCATGGCCGGCCGCGACGAGCACGACAGCCTCGACCGCATCTCGGAGAGCCTGAAACCGGGAGATGCCATCAACATCCAGTTCACCTCCGGCACGACAGGCGCGCCGAAGGGCGCGACGCTCACCCACGCGAACATCGTCAACAATGGCAATTTCGTCACCTCGGCGATCAGGCTCACGGTCGATGACCGGCTCTGCATCCCTGTGCCGCTTTACCATTGCTTCGGCATGTCGATGGGCACCATGGGCTGCGTCTCCAAGGGCGCGACGATGGTCTTCCCAGGCGAAGGCTTCGATGCCGGCGCGACGCTGAAGGCGGTCGCGCAGGAACGCTGCACCGGCCTCTATGGCGTGCCGACCATGTTCGTCGCCATGCTCGACCACGCCGATTTCGCGACCTTCGACCTGTCCAGCCTGCGCACCGGCATCATGGCCGGCTCGCCTTGCCCGATCGAGGTAATGAAGAAGGTGGTGTCGTTGATGCATATGAGCCAGGTGACCATCGCCTATGGCATGACCGAAACCAGCCCGGTCTCGTTCCAGAGCGGCGTCGACGATCCGCTGGAAAAACGCGTTTCCACCGTCGGCCGCATCCACCCGCATGTCGAGGTCAAGGCCATCGGCGCGGACGGCGCCACCGTTGCTGTGGGCGAGCCTGGCGAGCTCTGCACGCGCGGCTATTCGGTGATGAAGGGCTACTGGGACGACGCTGAGAAGACCGGCGAGGCGATCGACGCCGATGGCTGGATGCACACCGGCGACCTCGCGACCATCGACGCCGAGGGCTATTGCAACATCGTCGGCCGGGTGAAGGACATGGTGATCCGCGGCGGCGAGAACGTCTATCCACGCGAGGTCGAGGAGTTCCTCTATCGACATCCCAAGATCAAGGAAGTGCAGGTCTTCGGCATCCCCGATGACAAATATGGCGAGGAACTCTGCGCCTGGATCGTGCTGAAGCCCGGCCAGATCGCCACCGCCGAGGAGATCAAGGCCTTCTGCGCCGGTCAGATCGCGCATTACAAGGTGCCGCGCCACATTCGCTTCCGCACCGAACTGCCGATGACGGTGACCGGCAAGGCGCAGAAATTCCTGATGCGCGAGGCAATGGTGGAGGAGCTGGGGCTGGTGGCGCAGAAGACGGCGTGAAACGGCACTTATGGACAACGAGTTTCCAAATTTCGCGGCGCTGAGAGCCGCTAAAATCGAAAACATAGATTATCGCATAGTCGTCCGCCGCGGCGCGCGAACCGGCGGTGCGATCGTCATGGCCCCACATGGCGGCAAGATCGAGCCCCGCACCTCGCTGATCACCGAGACGATAGCGGGGGGCGATCTCGATATGTATTGCTTTGAAGGGCTTATGCCGGAAAGCAACCGGGAGCTGCACATAACCTCCAGGAACTTTGACGAGGAGTCAGCGCTGGAACTGCTGCGGACGAAGTCCACCGTCGTCGCTATCCATGGCCGCCAGGATCGGGACGATCTTGCGACAGTCTATATGGGCGGCAAGGACGCCGTGTTGGTTTCAGAGATAGTCTGGCGTCTGCAGGAGGCGGGCTTCCAGACAAAAAGGGACAATCATCCTTTTCCGGGTATCCAGGATTCGAACATCGTCAACCGGGGGCTGACGGGGAAGGGCGCACAGGTGGAAGTGCCCTTCTCGCTGCGCCGCCGGCTGGGGAACGAGCCGGAACTTCTGGAAAGATTCTGTGGGGCGGTCCGCGAGGCTATTGATGTATTCGACGCCAGAAACGGTGCCCGGTCCCCGATCATGTTCTGACTGACTGACTTGGCGGGCAAAGATGCCCGTGAGAGGTGCTCCCCACTCGCTTTTCCTCTAAGTTCGCGGGAAGCGCATGACGTTTGGGGGCTTGGATGACTGGTTACGGGCGGTCGGTGTCTTCCTACACGATGCCATTGGCCGCGCTGGCGATGGCTTTGGCCGTCAGGGCCAGCGGCCTTTCGGTCGATGGAGGAGCGCTGAACGCCAGGATACTCGTTGGAGCGCTGTCGAGCGCCATCATGTTCACCACCATTTTCGTGGTGCTCGACCATGCCGAAGCGGTCGCCCGGCGCGTTGGGGAGCCTTACGGAACCTTGGTGCTGACTTTTGCGGTGACGGCAATCGAAGTTTCGATCGTCGTCTCCATGATGCTGCACGGAGCAAACAACCCGACGCTGGCGCGCGAGTCCGTCTTCTCGACGGTGATGATCACCTCCACCGGCGTCGTCGGCATATGCCTCACGCTTGGCGGCTGGCGCTATCGCAAGCAGGAGATCGTTCGGCAAGGGACCAGCGCCTACCTGTCGGTTCTGATCGCGCTGACCGTGATGACGCTTATTCTTCCGACCTACACACGGGCAACGGATCCCGGCACGTTTTCGGCGACTCAGCTTGGTTTTGTAAGCGTCCTTTCGGTGCTGCTCTATGCGGGCTTCGTGTTCGCCCAGACCGTTCGGCATCGGGAGGACTTCGTCCAGGGGCAGGCGCACGACGTTCCGATGCGAACAGCATCCGACAGCATTTCCATCAGCGCGCTGCTGCTGCTGTGCGGGCTGATCGGCATCGTCCTGCTCGCCGAGCAGGTCGCCGCGAGTGTGGAGGATGCGCTCGCCGCCTATCAGGTGACGCAGGCCGACAGCATTGTAGGGGCGTTGATCGCGGGGCTGGTTCTGATGCCCGAGGCCATTTCGGCGGTTCGCGCCTCGCTCAACAATGAGCTGCAGCGCGGCTTGAACGTTGCGATGGGTTCGGCCTGCGCCACGATTGGCTTGACGATACCGGCGGTCGCGGCTGCCAGTCTGCTGACGGGCAGAGGGTTGACCTTAGGGCTTCCGCCGGCTGATGCGGTACTTTTGATCCTGGCACTTCTCATATGCACCGTGAGCTTCGGTACCGAAAGAACGACATTCCTGACGGGCATGGTCCATATCGTGGTGTTTTTTACATACGTCTTTCTGATATTCGTACCGTGAAAGCTTTTGCCGGGTCGGATGCAGGGGATGGAGACGACCGCGAGGTCGGGACATGCCGTCTCCATTCTCGATTGAGCAGCGGGCGCTTCCGCATCTTGTTGCCGAGTGACCGACAAGCCGCGGAAGTTTTGATGCGCGAGGCAACGGTCGAGGAACGGGGGCTGGCGGCGCAGAAGACGGCGTGAGGGGCGGTGCGATCCGGCGCCGAGACGCCAGGGTGGCCGCCTCCTTTCTCCTCGCCTCAAACCGCGGGGCGCCGCGGCACAAATCGTGACGGCGCTTGATCGATGTCAATGACGTCCGCGCTGCGCCGCGCTGCTTACAAGTCCTGACCTTCAAGGGAAGACCATGCGGCACATCAAGATCGTATTCTGGGGCCTGCTCGCATTGCTGAGCATTCTATGGCTGGCGGCCGAACCTTCGGTATTCCAGCCGGAAAGTTTCATGGCCCTGCGCGATCCGATGATCCAGTACAGCGGCGTCATCGCCATGGGCGTGATGAGCGTCGCGATGATCCTGGCGCTGCGACCGCGCTGGCCCGAACGCTGGTTCGGCGGGTTGGACAAGATGTACCGTTTGCACAAGTGGCTCGGCATCACGGCCCTGGTCGTCTCCGTGGCTCATTGGCTTTGGAGCCAGGGGCCGAAATGGGCAGTCGGGTGGGGCCTGCTCGAGCGCCGGGCACGCGGCGAAAGGCCTGTGGCGGAAAACCCGGTCGAAGCGTTCTTCCTGAGCTTGCGCGGTTCCGCGGAAGGGTTGGGCGAGTGGGCCTTCTATGCCGCGGTGTTGCTGATCGCGCTGGCCTTGATAAGGTATTTTCCCTACCGGCTCTTCTACAAGACGCATCGTCTGCTCGCCGTCGCCTATCTCGTGCTGGTGTTCCACACGGTCGTGCTGTTCGAGTTCAGGGACTGGACTTCGCCGATTGGAATGGCGATGGCGCTGCTTCTGGCGGCGGGCGCCTATGCCGCGGCGATCGTGCTGTTCCGCCGCGTGGGCGCCGGACGGAAAGTGCAGGGCACGATCACCTCGCTTCACTATTATCCTGGCGTACGAGCTCTTGAGACCGAGATCGAGGTGCCGCAAGGGTGGCCGGGCCACAAGCCGGGGCAGTTCGCCTTCGCTACGTCGGACAGTTCCGAGGGCGCGCACCCCTACACCATCGCCTCTGGCTGGAACGGCGGCGATCGCAAGATCACCTTTGTCACCAAGGAATTGGGAGACCACACCAACAAGCTGCGCCAGAAGCTGCGCGTGGGGCAACGCGTGGAGATCGAAGGGCCATATGGCTGTTTCGACTTCGACAACGGCCAGCCCCGGCAAATCTGGATCGGCGGCGGCATCGGCATCACACCCTTTATCGCCGGCATGAAGCATATTGCGCTGGAACGGCAGGCAAAGCGGGACCAGTCATTGCCGGCAATCGACCTGTTTCATACGACAGCGGACTATGACGAGAAGGCGATTGCCAAGCTGAAGGCGGACGCCGAGGCCGCGAACATCCGCCTGCATGTCCTTGTCGACGCCCGCGATGGGCGCCTGACCGGTGACCGCATCCGTGCCGCGGTGCCGGAATGGCGCTCGGCCAGCATCTGGTTCTGTGGTCCGGCGGGCTTCGGTGAAGCGCTGCGGAGGGATTTCGCGGCGCAAGGACTGCCCGTGAATGAGCGGTTTCACCAGGAACTGTTCTCGATGAGATAAGGTCAGTCACGTGCGGCAACGCCATTACAGACCAGATGGGCAATCGGTCCCGCCAACATTGGCGCGACCGCCGTATTGCCGGACACGGCTCGCTTCCCGGATCGCGAGTCGGCGGCGATCTCCAAGCGAGGGCGAGACAGGCTCACATCGCCAGCACCGCGGCATCCAACCCCCGTATGATCCCCGCCAGCTCCAGGCACTCGTCCTGCCGCACCTTGTTGCGGCGCCAGGCCATGCAGATCATGCGCTGCGGCATCGGCTCCTGAAACGGCACGATCCTCAGGTCGGGCATGACGCCCGCGGCGCTTGCCGCCATTTCCGGCACCAGTGTGACGCCCAGCCCATGCGCCACCATCTGCAGGAGCGTCGTGAGGCTCGTCGCGCCATAGCTTGCCATCGCCACCGGCCGCACATTACCGCAGACGGCCAAGGCCTGTTCACGCAGGCAGTGGCCTTCTTCGAGCAGCATCAGGCGCTCCAGGGCCGGGCTTTCCGGCGGCACGGGCGGCGAGGCGAAGGCCGGGTCGTCCGACGGCACGGCGAGGAAGAAGCGGTCAGGGAACAGTTCCTCGGTGACGAGGCCGGGGTGATCGAGCGGCAAGGCGGCGATAAAGGCGTCGAGCTTGCCGGAGGTCGTGTCCTCGACCAGCGACGCGGTCACCGCCTCCCGCAATTCCAGTTGCAGCGTGGGGTATCGCCTTTTCAGTTCCGGCAACGCGTGCGGCAGGAGATAGGGCGCGACCGTGGGAATGATACCCAGACGGAAGCGTCCCTCCATGGCCGGGCGGCCGCGCCGCGCCGTCGTTTCGACGTCACGGATATCGGCGAGAATGCGCTCGATGCGCGGCTGCAAGGCATGCGCTTCGTCTGTCATCCGCACGGTCTTGCCGCCGCGTTCGAACAGGCGGCAGTTCAGTCGCTCTTCCATCTCGGCGATCTGCGAGGACAGTGCCGGCTGGCTGACCCCGGCGAGCTTGGCGGCGCGGCCGAAATGAAGCGTTTGCGCCAGCGCGTCGAAATAGAGCATTTGACGAACGGTGAGACCAATCATAAGGAAACATTATCAAAACAAACAGCAAAGACAATTTGTCTTTATCACCAAGCCGGCCTAGTCTGGAATCGTTCTAGATTGGCGCGGCCGCTGGCTGCCCCGGAAACCCAATTCAAAACTCGGTAAAATCGGAGAGTGAGATGGACGCGAAAACCGACGACAACA
>RXJA01000137.1 GCA_003963455.1 Hyphomicrobiales bacterium | reverse complement strand
GCGGAGTTTCGATTTCCTGCCCATTTTCGTTTGCAGATGTCTGTTCCCGTTGCGTCAAATCTGCCGCCGGCCTGTATCCAGATCATGCCGCCGTGGTCGCGCTTTGTTGCAATCTGGTTTCGAAAGTGGGCCTGGATCTTTCATATACGTGTGAAATGAACTTTCGTTTCTGGTCCGGGCTCATTGTGCTGTGTTGAACCTCCGCGCGCGAGAAAGGCCGGCCTCCGCGCGCGAGAAAGGCCGGCAGTACCGTCCGGCCGGGGCCTTTTCGTCAATTTATAGAAACGAACTCGAAACAGAAACGAGCATCAAGCGAAATAGGTCTGAAACGGACGGGCACGATAAGAGCCTCATCGAATTGAGGCCGGCGTCACCGGCAAAAAAACAGAGAGGGATCGTCATGCATACCGCCATTTCCGCCAAGCTCATCCATATCACCGCCGCCGCGCTCACCGGCGCGGCGCTTCTGTTCGGCGCCGGCAATGCCGCCCATGCCAACCAGATCGTCGCCAAGGTTTCGCTGTCGCAGCAGATCATGGAAGTCACGGTCGACGGCCGTCCGACCTATACCTGGAAGGTGTCGACCGGCGACAGAGCGCACATCACGCCGACCGGCTCGTTCAAGCCGACCCGCATGCACGAGATGTGGTACTCCAAGAAGTACGACAACGCGCCGATGCCGCATTCGGTGTTCTTCAATGGTGGCTACGCCGTTCACGCCACCTATGCCATCAGCCGTCTCGGCCGTCCCGCCTCGCATGGCTGCGTGCGGCTGCATCCCGACGCCGCGGCGGATTTCTACCAGCTCGTCGAGGCTTTCGGCCCCGCCAACACCAGCATCGTCATCGTCAAGTGACGGGCCGGGTCGAATAACGGCCCGATCGAGTAGCAGGCAGGTTGCCGCCTTCGGTACTAGGCAATTCCGGACGGAAACCGTCCCACACGTCCCGGAATTGCTCTATCGCCGAAGCGGTGGGGCAACCGCCAAGAAAAGAGGCCGGATTTTCCGGCCTCTTTTTGTTTTCGAGCCTCGCCGCTTCAGTCCGGCAGCGCCGGCATCAGCTTCGGATCGGGCTTCTCGGCAAGATGCGGCAGGTCCTTGCTGGCGATGAAGGTGTAGAACATCGGCACGACGAACAGCGTGAACATGGTGCCGACGAGGATGCCGGTGAAGATGACGAGGCCCATGGAGTAACGGGCCGCGGCGCCGGCGCCGCTGGAGATGATCAGCGGCACGACGCCGAGCGCCATGGCTGCCGTCGTCATCAGGATCGGCCGCAGGCGCACCTTGGCCGAAGCAACGATGGCGTCGCGGCGGCGCATGCCGTGCACCTCGCGCTGCTGGTTGGCGAACTCCACCAGCAGGATGCCGTGCTTGGTGATCAGGCCGATCAGCGTGATCAGGCCGACCTGGGTATAGATGTTGAGAGTTCCGAGCCCGATGTTGAGCGGCACGATGGCACCGAAGATCGACAGCGGCACTGCCATCATGATGATGAGCGGGTCGCGGAAGCTCTCGAACTGGGCCGCCAGCACCAGATAGATCACGACCACGGCTGCCGCGAAGGCGATCAGGATGGTGTTGCCCTGCTCCTTCTCCTGCCGCGACTGACCGGAATAGTCGATGAAGAAAGTGTCGGGCAGGGTCTCCTTGGCGAGATCCTCCAGCACCTTCAAGCCGTCGCCGGTGGTCACGCCGGGCAGAGGCAGGGCCGAGATCGTCGAGGAGTTCAACTGGTTGAACTGCTCGATGGCCGCCGGCGAGGCATTGGTCGAAATCTTCACCACCGCCGACAGCGGCACCATCTTGCCGTCGACGCTGCGAATGAAATATTCGCCGAGCTTCTCGGGGTTGTCGCGGAATTCCTGCGGCACCTGCGGGATGATGTCGTAGCTGTTGGAGTCGCGGTCGAACTGCGCCACTTCGGCGCCGCCGACAAGCAGCGTCAACGTGTTGCCGACATCGGCGATCGGCAGGTTCAACGCCGCGGCGCGCTCGCGGTCGATGGTGACGGTCACCTGCGGCGCATCGTAGGCCATCGAGTTCTGCACGACGATGAAGCGGCCCGAGGCTTGCGCCTTGTTCTTGATTTTTTCAGCCTGTTCGAAAACCTCGGAAGGATCACCCGTCGAGCGCACGACCATGGAGATCGGCAGGCCGCCGCCGGAACCCGGCAGCGTCGGCGGCGCGAAGACGAAGGCCTGAACGCCGGCGACCTTGGCGAGCCGTGCGGTAATGTCGGCCTGCAGTTCCTTCGAATTGCGCTTGCGGTCGGCCCAGTCCTTGAAGGCGAAACCGACGAAGGCGCTGTTGGTGGCGCCGCCGAAGGCAACGGCCGAGAACTGCGCCCGGGTCTCCGGGATGTCCCTCACGAGCCCCAGTATCTGATTGACGTAGGTTTCGGTGTAGTCCGACGTCGCATAGCGTGGCGCGGTCACCAGCGATAGCAGGAAGCCCTGGTCCTCTTCGGGCGCCAGCTCGGTCGATGTCTTGGTGAACATGAAGCCGGTGAGAGCGACAAGCGCGACGACGATGATCAGCGTCACCGGCCTGTTCCTGAGCGAAGCGGTGACGGCGCGCTCATAGACGTGCTCGACCCGGCTGAACGTACCATCGACGATGCGCTGGAAACGGCTGTGCTGGCCCGCCTTCAGCAAGCGCGCCGACATCATCGGCGTGATCGTCATGGCGATCAGGCCCGACAACACCACCGAGCCGGCCAGCGTCACCGCGAATTCGCGGAACAGCGCGCCGGTCAGGCCGCCGGTGAAGGCAAGCGGGGCGAACACGGCGGCCAGCGTGATGGTCATCGCCACGATGGCCGTCGCGATCTCGCGCATGCCGTTGAAGGC
>RXJA01000116.1 GCA_003963455.1 Hyphomicrobiales bacterium | reverse complement strand
CCGCGCGCTGGTCGAGATCCACGGCCAGCATGACGAGCGCGCGCTGGTCGATCCCGGCGCGCATCGCGAATTGCTGGACAGTTTCGGTGGCCATCTCGGCGCAGTGCGTGGCACGGGCGAAGCCTGGCGCTACTGGCGCAACTGCGAGCAGGAGCTTTCCCGGCATCGCGCCAAGGTCGAGGCGGCGGCGCGCGAGGCCGACTATCTGCGCGCTTCCGTCGCCGAGCTTGCGAAGCTCGACCCGCAGCCGGGCGAGGAAACGGAGCTTGCGGAACTGCGCGCGCAGATGATGCGCGTCGAAAAGATCGCCGCCGAAATCCATGACGCGCAGGATGTGCTGTCGGGGCCGTCCTCGCCCCTGCCGCAGCTTGCCAGCCTGTTGCGCAGGCTGCAGCGCAAGTCTGGCGAAGCGCCCGGCCTGCTCGACGATGTGGTGAAATCGCTCGACGAGGCGATGATCTCGCTCGACGCGGCGCAGTCCGGCGTGGAAGCCGCGCTTCGTGCCACTGAGTACGATCCGCAGCGTCTGGAAAAGGCGGAGGAACGGCTGTTTTCGCTGCGCGCGGCCTCTCGCAAGCACAGCGTCGCAGTGGACGACCTTGCACAATTGCGCGACACGATGGCGGCCGATCTTGCCGATCTCGATGCCGGCGAGGAACGGCTGCATGCGCTGGAGAAGCAGGCCGCGGCCGGGCGCGAGGCCTATGACATTGCCGCGGCGCAGCTTTCTTCGCTGCGCCATGCGGCGGCGGCGGGCCTGACCAGGGCGGTGATGGCGGAGCTGCCGGCGCTGAAGCTCGAACGGGCCGAGTTCATCGTCGAGATGGCAAGCGACGCCGATACTCGCATGGAAGAAGGCATCGACCAGGTCGAGTTCTGGGTGCGCACCAATCCGGGCACCAGGCCGGGGCCGATGATGAAAGTCGCCTCCGGCGGCGAGCTCTCGCGCTTTCTCCTGGCGCTGAAGGTGGCGCTGGCCGACCGCGGCTCGGCGCCGACCCTGGTCTTCGATGAAATCGATACCGGCGTCGGCGGTGCGGTGGCCGACGCCATCGGCCAGAGGCTGGCGCGGCTGTCGAAGCGGGTGCAGGTGCTTTCGGTCACGCATGCGCCGCAGGTGGCCGCCCGCGCCGCGACGCATTTCCTGATCTCCAAATCCGGCGGCAAGGACCGCGTCGCCACCGGCATCGCCGAAATGGATCGCGCGGCGCGCCAGGAAGAGATCGCCCGCATGCTGGCCGGCGCCGTCATCACCGACGAGGCGCGCGCCGCCGCGGACAGGTTGCTCCGCGAAAATACGGCCGCGGCTTAAGATTTCCGGACGCTTGCGGGCTTGAGTCAGCAGATGGCCGCATCGTGCTGTTCAGGAATGATTTTTGCGCAAGCCGACTTCATGCCGGCGAATCCTGATTTATAGTGGCCGGCCACAATTTTGAGGACTGCGCTGAATGTCGGAAAAACCCGTCGATTCGCTGAGCGAAAGTGAGGCCGCAGCGGAGCTGAAGCGGTTGGCGGCGGAGATCGCCGAGCACGACCGCCACTACCATGCCGAGGACGCGCCGATCATCTCGGACGCCGAATATGACGCGCTGGCGCGCCGCAACCTCGCCATCGAAGAGCGCTTCCCGGACCTGATTCGCGAGGATTCGCCGTCGCGCCGGGTCGGCTCGCCGCCGGCGGAAGGCTTTGCCAAGGTGCGGCACGCGGTGCCGATGCTCAGCCTCGCCAAGGCCTATACTGACCAGGACGTCGCCGATTTCATCGAACGTGGACGGCGCTTCTTCGACCGCGACAAGGACCTCGACATCGCCTTCACCGCCGAGCCGAAGATCGACGGGCTGTCTGCCTCGCTGCGCTATGAGAACGGCGTGTTCGTCCAGGGCGCGACGCGCGGCGACGGCACCGTGGGTGAGGATATCACCGCCAATCTCAGGACGATTGCGGACATACCGAAGAAACTCCAGGGCTCGGGCTGGCCGGACGTCATCGAGATCCGTGGCGAAGTCTACATGACCTATGCCGAATTCGAGGCGCTCAAGCAGCGTTCGGCCGCTGTCGGCGGCCAGGACTATGTCAATCCACGCAACACGGCGGCAGGCTCGCTGCGCCAGAAGGACCCGTCGGTCACCGCCAGCCGCAACCTCAAATTCTTCGCCTATGCCTGGGGCTACACCACGGCGGATCCGGCTCCGACGCAGTACGATTCCGTGCAGAAGTTCAAAGAGTGGGGATTCAAGGTCAGCCCGCTGATGGTGCGGGCGAAATCGGTCGACGAATTGATCGCGCAATATCACAAGATCGAGGAGCAGCGCTCCTCGCTCGGCTACGACATCGACGGCGTCGTCTACAAGGTCGATCAGTTGGAGCTGCAGCGCCGCTGGGGCTTCGTCACCGGTGAGCCGCGCTGGGCGGTCGCGCATAAGTTCCCGGCCGAACAGGCGATGACGACGGTCGAGAAGATCGACATCCAGGTCGGCCGCACCGGCACGCTGGCGCCGGTGGCGCGGCTGGCGCCGGTCACGGTCGGCGGCGTCGTGGTCGAGAACGTGACGCTGCACAATGAGGACTACATCAAGGGTTTCGACAGCAACGGCCAGCCGATCCGCGACGGCATCGACGTGCGCATCGGCGATACGGTGGTGATCCAGCGGGCAGGGGACGTCATCCCGCAGATCGTCAGCGTCGTCATCGACAAGCGGCCCGCCGATGCGGTTCCTTACGAATTCCCGCATACCTGCCCGGTCTGCGGCTCACCGGCGACGCGCGAGATCAACGAGAAGACCGGCAAGGAGGATTCGCGCCGGCGCTGCACCGGCGAGCTGATCTGCGCCGCCCAGGCCGTGGAGGGGCTGCGCCATTTCGTGTCGCGCGGCGCGATGGATATCGAGGGCCTCGGCGCCGAAAACATCGACCTTTTCTTCAACTCCGGGCTGGTCAAGACCGCGGCCGATATCTTCACGCTGAAGGATCGTCGTCCGGCCGTCACCAAGGCTCTGGCCGAGCGGCGCGAGGAGCAGGCCAGGCTGCGCGAGGAAGCATCGGGCAAGACGCGCAAGAATGTGCGCAGCGCCGAGGAGCGCAACTATGAAGGCCTCGACAAATTGTTCGCCGCCATCGACGCGCGGCGCGAGCCGGAGCTCGACCGCTTCATCTTCGCGCTCGGCATCCGCCATATCGGCGAGACCACGGCCGCCGTGCTTGCCCGTCAGTTCTCGACCATCGAGGAACTGATCCGCGTCGGCAAGGAAACGGCGAAGGCGGAAGATCCGCACAGCGTCTTCCCGTCGATCAACGGTATCGGCGACACGGTGATCAACGCGCTGCGCGACTTCTTCGGCAATGAGCGCAACGACGACGTGCTGGATGCCTTGCTCGCTCAAGTCCACCCGAAGCCCTATGTCCTGGAAATCTCGGCCGGAAGCGAAGTCTCCGGCAAGACGGTGGTGTTCACCGGTACGCTGGAAAAGATGACGCGCTCGGAAGCCAAGGCGATGGCCGAGCGCCTCGGCGCCAAGGTCGCGGGTTCGGTTTCGGCCAAGACCGACCTTGTGGTGGCCGGGCCTGGAGCCGGCTCGAAGCTGAAGGTTGCAAGCGATCTCGGCATCGAGGTGATCGACGAGGACACTTGGCTACAGCGCATCGGCAGGGGCGGCTGATGGCCGGCGCGTTCAAGGGCTTTGGGGAGAAGGCCATCCCGTTCCTGAAGGCGCTCGACTTCCACCAGAGCCGCGAGTGGTTCCAGGAGAACCGCGACCTCTATGAAAGCGAGTTGCACGAGCCGTTCTGCGATCTCGTAGAGACGCTCAGCGAGCGCTTTGCGGCAGCGGGGCTCGGCCTGCGCGGCGACCGCAAGAAATCGCTGTTCCGGATCAATCGCGACGTGCGCTTCTCAAAGGACAAGCGGCCCTATAACCGGCATCTGTCGGCCATCCTGTCGCCGGACGGCACCAAGATGGAGCAGGGCGTCTTCTACGTGCATATCGGGCTCGAGCGCTGCTTTGCCGGCGTCGCCTGGTGGCAGCCGGCGCCGGAACTGCTGCAGGCGATGCGCAAGGCGATCGTGACCAAGCCGGCCGCGTTCCGCGGCATGGTCTCTTCGCTCAGGAAAGCAGGCCTGGAGCTCGATGCGGAAGACCGCCTGAAGCGGGCGCCACGCGGCTTCGAGGAGGTCGGTGACGACGATCTCGCCCAGGCGGTGCGCAATCGACATTTCGTCGTCCGGCACGACATCGATCCGGCGACGATCCATTCGCCCGCCCTGGTCGACGATCTCGTCCACTTCACGCTTGACGCAAAGCCGCTGCTCGACTGGGGCAGGGCGATCCGGGGCACGGCGGTAGCGGCCTGACCTCCAATAGCGTTGGGCCCGACCCAGGCCAGGCCCGCGGCTTACATCCGCATCAACAGGCCGCCGTCGACAGGGAGTTCGATGCCGGTGATGTAGCTGGCGGCATCCGACAGCAGGAACAGCGCTGCGTTGGCCATGTCCTGCGGGGTGCCGATGCGGCCGAGCGGTGCATAGTTCGCAACGGCGGCGCGCTTCTCCTCGGTATCCCAGCGCGCCTGCAGCGGCGTCAACGCCATGCCAGGGCAGATCGCGTTCGAGCGGATGCGCTCGGCGGCAAGCTGCATGGCGAGCGACTTGGACAGCGCACACACACCGGCCTTCGAGGCCTGATAGGCATCCTGCGGGTTCGGGTCGCCGCGATACCACTGGATGGTCGAGAAATGCACCATGGCGCCGCCGCGCCCGCCGGCGCGCATATGGGGAACCACGGAACGCGCGGTGTGCACGAAGGACTTCAGGTTGATCCTGAAGACGTCGTCCCAGACGCCGAGATCCATGTCGAGCGCGGACTTGTCGCGGCCGAACCACAGCACGCCGGCGACATTGGCAAGATAATCGATGCCGCCGCGTTCGCGGCCGGCGGAGCCGATGACCTGTTCGACGAAGGCGGCATCGGTGAGGTCGCCCTGGGAGAAGGTGAGCCGATCGTCATATCCGGCAAGAGAGGCCGGACGCGCCTTCACGTCGATGGCGGTGACGGAGGCGCCGGCTTCGAGCAACGCAAGCGCGATGGCCTCGCCCATGCCGCCGCCCGCGCCTGCCACCACCGCATGCCTGCCGGTGAAATCAAAGACGACCATCCGTCACCCCTCTTGATGTTGGCGCCAAGGCGCGATGGCGGGACAATAGGGGCGGACAAAAAATCCATCAAGCCGTATTCGAAAAAATTTGCCAAAATGGAAAATCGCGATATCGTGCCGCGATTGACGGCTCTCCTTTTGGATGGATTTCAAGACCATGAACCTGCATTCCGGCGCGCGGACCTTCTCGGTGACCTCTCCTGTCGACGGTTCGACCTATGCCACGCGAAACTATGCCGACGGCGCCGCGATCGAGGCCGCGGTCGCCCGGGCTCGCGCGGCGTTGCCGGCCTGGCGGCGCATGCCGCTGGCCGAGCGCCTGGCGATCCTTCTGCGCTTCGGCGAGGAGATGAAGGCGCGGGCCGCCCCGCTTGCCGAGATGGTGGCATGGCAGATCGGCAGGCCCTTGTGGCAGGCCGACGAGACGCCGCGCCTAGCGCTGGTCGGCGAGTTGCTCGCCGGGTCTGCTCCGGAGGCCCTGGCCGATGTGCCGTACCCCTCGGAGGAAAACATCCGCCGCTACGCCAAGCCGATGGCCGGCGGCCTGCATCTGTCGATCTGCGCGTGGAATTATCCGACCGCGATGCTCGGCTACTTGGTCACGTCACCGCTTGCGGCAGGCAATGTGGTGATCTTCAAGCATTCGCCGCAGACGCCGTTGATCGCGGAGCTGGCCGAGGAGGCCTTCCGCGCCGCCGGCGGACCGGATGGAGTCTTCCAGAGCCTGCATCTCGACCATCCGGACGCCGAGCGGCTGATCGCTTCCGGCGTCCTCAACGCCGTCAATTTCATCGGGTCGGTCAATGGCGGCCGGAGGGTGCATGCGGCGGCCGCCGGCACCTTCACCCAGGTGCATCTCGAGCTTGGTGGCAAGGATCCGACCTATGTGCGCTCCGACGCCGACCTCGAGGCGGCGGTTCCGCTGATTGCCGAAGGCACCTATTCCAATGCCGGCCAGTCCTGCTGCTCGGTCGAGCGCATCTATGTCGACCGCTCGATCCACGACCGCTTCGTCGAGGCGCTGGTCGCGGAGACCGCGAAATGGAGTATCGGTCATCCGATCGGCGAAAAACCGATGGTCGGTCCGGTGGTGCGCGCGGTTGCGGCCGATACCATCCGCGGCCTCACCGAAAACGCGGTGCGGGCAGGCGCAAAGCGCCTGATGCCGCAGGATGGCGCGCTCAAGGCAGCCAGTCTCGGCACTGCCTATGTCGCACCCGAGGTGCTGACCGGCGTCGACCATGGCATGCAGATCATGCGCGACGAACTGTTCGGGCCGGTGGCCTGCGTCCAGGCAGTCGGCGGCGACGATGAGGCGATCCGGCTGATGAACGACAGCGACTACGGCTTGAGCGCCTCCATCTGGACGCGCGATGTCGAGCGCGGCGTGGCGCTGCTCGACGAGGTCGAGGCCGGCACGGTCTATCTCAACCGCTGCGACCACGCCGACCTCTATCTGCCCTGGGGAGGCATCAAGAATTCCGGTCTCGGCCGCACCAACGGGCGCGCCGGCCTGATCGAGGCGACGGCGGCGAAAGCTTACCATGTCCGTTCCGTCATCGCCTGACCGCGAAGGGCATCCGGCCGTGCGGGACTATGAAAAGCTGAGCGATTCGGCCGTCGCGGCGCTTGCCGCGGACGGCGTGGAGCGGCTGTTGCCGGATGCGGCCAGCCCCTATCTGCTGATCGCCGAACATGCCGGCAATGTGGTGCCGGCGCCGTGGCGCGATCTTGGCCTGGCGGAGCCCTACCTCGACACGCATTTCGCGGTCGATATCGGCGTCGACGCGCTGACGCGGCGGCTCTCGCAAACGCTGCGCGCGCCGGCCGTGATCGCGCGCTATTCGCGCCTGTTCCTCGACTATAATCGGCCGTCCGAGGAGTGGGACTTCATGCGGCCGGATCTCGGCGGCATCCCGGTGCCGGGCAATTTGGCGGTCGGCGCGGCGGATGCGAGGCTGCGCAAGCTTGTCGCCTGGGCGCCGGTCGAACGCGAGATCATCGAAGCCGCCTTACGCCGTCGCGCACTGATCTCGGTGCATTCCTTTACACCGGTGATGGGCGGGGTGAAGCGCAATGTCGATATCGGCGTGCTGTGGCGGGAACAATCGCCCTTCGTCACCTCTGTGCTGAAAACGCTCGGGACCCAGGGCGCGGAAGCAGGCTTCAGGATCGGCGACAACGAACCGTACGACTGGCGCCAGGCCGTGGGCTACACGTTGAACCGGCATGGGCTGCAGCAGGGCCGGCCCTGCCTCTACCTCGAGGTCCGCAACGACCTGCTTGCCGATCCGGGAACTTTCGAACGCATCAGCCGCCTTCTCGAAAAGGTCTTTTCCACCGTCGCGATATCCTTATGGCCGCAATCAGCCGCAGCCGTCTAAAGGCTGGACGCTCAAATAGCGGAACGCTAGAGCGGTTCACCGTTTCACGGAAACGGCGAACCGCTCTATCTCTTTGTTTTTACGCAATTCCGGACGGAAAACCGCTCACACTTTTCCTGGAATTGCTCTAGAGCTTGTCAAATTGGAAACACGACAGCCAAGGGCGTGGACGATGCAAGGCAATCTGGGGAGCAAGATTCGCGACGCGCGCAAGCAGCAGAACATCACCTTGCGCGATCTCAGCGAGCGCTCCGGCCTTTCCGTTTCGCAATTGTCGAAGCTGGAGAACGGCAAGGCCAGGCTGACCGTGGATATCGCGCTGATGATCGCCGGCGTCCTGCACGTGCCGGTGGCCTCCTTCCTGTTCAGCCCGAAGCCCGGGCCGCAGGCGCGCCGCTCGATCACGCGCGCCGGCAGCGGCATTCTGCATGAAGGCAACGCCATGGAGTTCGAGGTCTTGTGCAGCGATTTCCGCGACAAGACCAATATTTTCTGGCGCGTAACGCTGCGCGCCAAGAGCTTCGAGGAAAACGGCGGCTGGCGCAGCCATTCGGGTGAGGAGTTCATCCATGTGCTGAGCGGCAGCCTGCAACTGCACACGCTCCATTACGACCCTACCGTGCTGCAGCCCGGCGACAGCATCCTGTTCGACGGCGAAATGCAACACGCCTATGTGGCGCTCGGGGACGAGCCGGTCATCATGCTGATGTCGAACACGGTGCCGCGCGATGGGCTGCCGCCGGGAATGGGTGCCTGACGAACCGGCCGAGACCTTTCCGCTCAAGAATTTTTCTAAAATGGAAAAAAATACTTGTTATGGAAAAGTCGGAGGACTAGCATCCTTTTGACCGGCCGACAGGAGAACAGCCAGCGGCGGGAAATGGGAGAGATGGCCGATGCTGTCGGTTGAGGCAGTCAGCAAGACATTCGGAGGCGTGCAGGCGTTGCGCAGCGCCTCGCTGACCTGCGAGGCCGGCGAGATCCTCGGTCTCATCGGTCCGAACGGCGCCGGCAAATCCACTCTCGTCAATGCCATCTCCGGCGTGCTCAAGCCGGACAGCGGCAAAGTGCGCCTGGCGGGCGAGGAAATCACCGGCCGCGGTCCAGAGCATTGCGCGCGGGCAGGGGTCGGCCGCACCTTCCAGACGATCAGGCTGTTCAAGGATCTGACCGTTCGGCAGAACGTCGAGGTCGCGCATATCACCTGCCGGGCCGTGCGCCCCGATGCCGCCAAGCGGATCGGTGTCGACCAGTTGCTGCATCAATACGAGCTGGCGGGCTTCGCCGACAGCCCGGCCGGTACTCTTCCCTATGGCAGCCAGCGCCGGCTCGAGATCGCCCGCGCGCTGGCGCTGGGGCCGTCGCTCTTGCTGCTCGACGAGCCGGCGGCCGGACTCAACGAGGCCGAATCCGAGACGCTTGCGATCGCAATCGAAGGTATCCGCCGCGATGTCGGCTGCGCCACCATCGTCATCGATCATGATCTGCGCTTCATCAACCGGCTGTGCGACCGGCTTTGCGTGATGGACCAGGGCCAGGTGATCGCTTCGGGCGAAACGGAAGAGGTGTGGCGCGATCCGCGTGTCATCGAAGTCTATGTCGGGCAGTCGGAGACAGCCTGACGGCCGGGAAGAACAACCACAACGAGAAGAAGGAGGGGTAGAATGGAAAAGATTTTACTGGGAGCCGCGGTGCTCACCGCAGGACTGCTGCAGGTCGGACAGGCTGGCGCCGCCGATCTGAAGATCGGGCTCGCGGTCGCAATGACCGGCGCCTACGCGCCCTATAGCGAGGCCGAGGGCGCGCGCTGCATGGCCGACAAGCTGAACAAGGCGGCGGGCGCGAACGATCCCAAAGTGGAACTGATGATCGAGGACAACCGTTCCGACCCGCAGCTTTCGGTTTCGCTCGGCCAGAAGTTCCTCGATGCCGGCGCGCAGATCATCACCGGCGTGCCGTTTCCGGATGCGCTGATCCCCATGGCACAGACCGCGCAGCCCTATGGCGCAACCGTATTCTCGGCGCCGAACACGCAGCTCGAGATGCAGCAGGCCGGGCTCGACAATTTCATCGCCGGCGCGGTGCCCGATCCGATCAACGCCTCCGCCACCGCCAACGCGCTTTACGGCAAGGGCGCGCGGACCGTGGCGCTGATGGTGTCGCCCGATGCCGGGTCCTACTCGGAAAAGCTGCCGGAGTGGTTCGGCGAGGTGTTCGAGCATCTCGGCGGCAAGGTTGTCGGCAAGTTCAACTATTCCTACGGCACCACCGACTGGTCGCCGCAGATCGCCTCGATAAAGGCGCTGCCGCAGAAGCCGGATGCGATCCATATCTGCGCCGTGCTGCCCGATGTAGGCATCCTGATCCGGCAATTGCGCGCCAACGGCTATGACGGCTGGGTGGCCGGCTGCGACGCCTTCGACGACAAGTCGCTGGAAGGCACCGTCGGCGATCCGAAATCGCTGGAAAAGGTGATGTTCGCGACCCATGGCGCGACCGGCGTCGATGGGCCGATCGACAAGTTCCTCGCCCAGTGCAAGGCCGACGGCTACAAGATCAACGGCATCTTCGACGCGCTCGGCGCCGACATGGTGCAGATCAGCTACGAGGCGGCCAAGAAGGCCGGCACCGTCGACCCCGCCGCCTTGCGCGAGGCGATCCGTGCGCCTGGCGGTTATCCAGGCACCACGGCGCCGACGATCTCCTTCGCCGAGAAGAAGGGCTATCCGGTTAAGGCCGTTCCGGTGATGGGCTTTGCCGACGGCAAGCGGGTGCTGATCACCGACACGCCGCCGACCTTCGTTCCGGCGCTGAACTAAAGCGGGGCGGGAACACGTGCTGAAGGTCGAGAAGCTTGTCGTGCGCTATGGCGCCGTCACGGCGGTGCGCGAGCTGTCGCTGGAGGTCGGGCAGGGCGAGCTGGTCGCCCTGCTCGGTCCCAACGGCGCCGGCAAGAGCTCGACCATCAACGCGCTGACCGGCCTGGTCACGCCGGCTTCGGGGCGCATCGTGCTCGACGGCAAGGACATCTCTCATGTCCGCACCGAGGACCGCATCCGCGCCGGACTGACCTCGACACCGGAAGGCCGGCATATCTTCTCCAATCTCAGCGTCGGCGAGAATCTGCGGCTGGGGGCGGCGACACGGCGCGACCCTGCCGGCGTGCGCCAGGACATCGAGCGCTTCCTGTCGCTGTTCCCGGTGCTTTCCGAACGCTACGGCCAGGCGGCGGGCACGCTTTCGGGCGGCGAGCAGCAGATGCTGGCGATCGCCCGTTCGCTGATGTCGCGGCCGAAGCTCTTGTTGCTCGACGAGCCGTCGCTCGGATTGGCGCCCAAGATCGTGGCGCGCATCTTCGATTTCATCGGCGAGTTGAAGGCGCAAGGGTTGACGCTGCTGGTGGTGGAGCAGAACGCCAAGCAGGCGCTGCGCTTCGCCGACCGCGTCTATGTCGTAAGCTCAGGCACGCTGCGCTATGACGGACCGCCGGCCAGGCTCGCCGACGAGCACGGCCTGTTCAACCTCTATATCGGCGGGTAGGCGGCGACATGGACTATGCCCTGCAGCAACTCCTCAACGCGCTCGCCTTCGGCGCGGAATATTCGCTGGTGGCGCTCGGGCTCGCCGTCGTCTTCTCGATCATGGGCCTCGTCAATTTCGCCCATGGCGAGATCATCGGCGTCTCGGCCTACAGCGTGTTCTTGGCGGCGGCGCTCGGGCTGACCTCGCCATTCGTCGCGGTGCTGCTCGCGGTCGGCATGGCGGCGCTCGCAGCGGTCGTGTTCGAGCGCGTCGCTTTCCGGCCGGTGCGCTACGCGCCGACCACGACCGGGCTGCTCACCGCCTTTGGCGTTTCGATCGTGGTGCAGAACCTCTTCATGCTTCTGATCTCGCCCAAGCCGCAGTCGGTCTCGATCCTCAACGGCTTGAACCAGATGTGGTTCTTTGGCCCGTTCGCCGTCTCCTCGCTGCAGGTGATGGAGCTGATCGTCTCGTGCCTGACCATCCTTGCCCTGGTGCTCTTCCTCAACCGCTCGACGCTTGGGCTCGCCATTCGCGCCGCCTCGCGAGACTTCGCCACGGTGCGGCTGATGGGGATCAAGGCAAACCGGGTGATTGCCACAGCGTTCGCGATTTCCGGCGCGCTGGCTGGCATCGCCGCCGTCTTCATCCTGGCGCGGCGCGGCAGCGTCTCGCCCGACCTCGGCTTCGGCCTGGTGCTGAAGGCTTTCGTCGCCTGCGTCATCGGCGGCTTCGGCTCGCTTCCGGGCGCCGCGGTGGGCGGAATGCTGCTCGGCTTCATCGAAGTCGGCCTGCTCGTCGCCCTGCCGCAGGAATATGCGGGCTTCAGGGACGCGCTCACCTACGCGATCATCGTCGCCCTGCTCGTCTACCGGCCGGAAGGGCTGCTCGGCCAGCGCATCGAACTCGGCGACAAAGAAATTTAGGGCGGGGAGATCTGACGTGACAGGCTCCGAACTCTCGAAAGCGGTCGATCAGATGGCGTCCTCGGCCGCCACCGAGCAATCCGGCAATGCGGTCGTCCGCTCGCTGATCGGCGGGCTGGTGACGGCGCTGCCGGTGCTGGTGATCGGCCTCCTGGTGCTGAACTTCGCGCCGACCTACTACACCTTCCTGGCGCTCGGGGCCTTCGTGAACCTGATCGTGGTGGTCGGGCTACAAGTGTTCATGGGCAATTCCAACATCCCCAATCTGGGCCACAGCGCCTTCGTCGGGCTCGGCGCCTATGGCGTCGCCATCCTGTCGACGCCGCTTGCCATGAAGAAGCTGTCGATCCCCAACGCGCCGTTCGGTTTTGCCACGCTGGAGCTCGATCCGGTTTCGTCGGCACTCATCGCGCTTGCCGTCGTCGGCATCGTGGCGCTGGTCAGCGGCAAGGTCATCAGCCGGCTGTCGGGCGTCGCCGCGACCATCGTCAGCCTGGCGCTGCTGATCATCGTCCACTCGGTGTTCCTCAACTGGACCGATCTGTTCAAGGGCAACCAAGCCTTCTTCGGCATTCCGAAGGTCGTCGGCCTGCCATGGATGCTGGTCTTCGCGATGCTGGCGATCGTGGCGGCGCGGCTGTTCAAGGACAGCCGCTGGGGCCTGCAACTGCGAGCCAGCGCGCAGAGCCCGCAGGCGGCGGCAGCACTTGGCATCGACGCCAAGAAGCTGCGGCTGATATCGTGGGTGCTGTCGGCCCTGATCTGTGGCCTCGCCGGTGTCCTCTTCGCCTATTTCGCCGGCACGATCAGCCCGAAACTGTTCTACTTCCAGATGATCTTCAACACGCTGGCGATGCTGATCCTGGGCGGCATGGCGACCGTGACGGGGGCGGTCACCGGCGTCATCGTGCTTTCGGTCGGGCTGGAATTCATCCGCAGCATCGAGTCCGGCGTGACCGTCGCCGGTGTACAGATGCCGCAACTGCTCGGCCTGTCGGGCGTGGCGCTCGGCGTGGTCATCGTGCTTTGCATGGCGTTCCGGCCAAGCGGCATCAGCGGTCGGCATGAGCTCGATGAGCTCCTGTCGCTTCTTTTCCGGCGCAACGTCAAATAGCGCCGTCATTTCCTGGTGGAGGGTTGAACGTGGAATTTGAGGACAGGGTGGCGGAGTATGCGCCGAAGCTCGAGGCGCTGCAGGCCGAGCTTGCATCGCGCGGCGTCGAGTTCGTCGAGGTGCATACGGTCGACACGTCGGGCGTGGTGCGCTCCAAGATCGCGCCGCTGAAGCTCTCGACCTCCGGCGAGTCGATCAACGCCATCCTCTATTGCGTCACCCATGGCGACGGCCAGCCGATGGGCGACGTCGCCTTCGCTTCGCCAAGCGCCAATGAGGAGAACGGCTTTCCCAACATCAAGGGGCTCATCGACCCCGACACCGTGGTGCAGCATGGCTGGAAGCCGAAATTCGCCTCCGCCATCACGCGCTCCTATATGCTGGACGGCGCTGTTTGCCCGTATGATCCGCGCGGCGTGCTGGCCAAAGTCGAGGAGCGCGCGCGGGCTCTGGGCTACGAACCGAAATTCGCGCTCGAATACGAGTTCGGCATCTTCCATGCCGATCACGACCTGATGCGCGCCGGCCGCTATCGGGAGCTGAAGCCGTGGGGTCATTCGCTGATCAACTACGATCTGGTGCGCAGCGGCGACTACCAGGATTTCGCCGCCGAGTTCATCACGCGCATGAAGAGCATCGACATCGGCGTCGCCTCGCTGGTCACCGAATATGGCTACGGCATGTATGAGTATGCGCTGACGCCGAAGAGCGCTCTCGCAGCGGCGGACGCGGCCATGCGCGCCAAGCTGCATCTGCGCGAGTTGTGCGCCGAGCGCGGGCTGGTCGCCACTTTCATGACCCGCTTCCAGCCGCCGGGCAAGGAAAGCGCCTGCGGCGCGCATCACCATGTCAGCCTATGGCGGGACGGTAAGCCGGCCTTCGCGGCCGGCCCCAACCGCCTGACGCCCGTGGCGGAAAAATTCCTCGCCGGCGTGCTCAACCGCATGCAGGAGACGCATATCTTCTTCCGGCCGACGGTCAATTCCTACCGCCGTTTCGATCGCGGCGCGTGGTCGCCGGAGGACGTCGCCTGGGGCTTCGAGAACCGCACCGCGCCGATCCGCGCCATCACTACGCCGAACGATGCCGCCTGCCGGCTAGAGCACCGCGCGCCCGGCGCCGACGTCAATCCCTATCTGTCGATCGCGGCGATCCTGGCGGCGGGCTGCGAAGGCATCGAGAAGGACCTGCCGCTCGAAGTGCCGGTGACATCCAACCTTGCCAATCTCGACAAGCCGAAGCTGCCGCGCACGCTGAACGCGTCGATAGAGGCCTTCGCCGCATCCGACTTCTGCGCTGACGCGTTCGGCGAGGCGTTCCGCGACAACTACGCCGAAAGCCGCCGCGCCGAGCAGGCGGCGTTCGATGCCTGGCAGGCCTCGCACATCACTGATTTCGAGTGGCAGCGCTATTTCGTCAGCTGAGTTGCCAAAGCCTCGGCGCCTTGCAACCCGGCGATCAGTTCCGCTGATCGCTGGGTCAAGCGAATTGGTGTGACAAGCAGGGCCAGGCTCCCTACATCAGGCGCTCCAAGGGAGCAGTGGATGTCGGCGGAAGCAATCTCCAAAAGTGGCGCGAGGAGCGATTTTTGGGACGGCGTTCGCCTGTCCATGCCGGTGGTCGTGGCATCGGCGCCGTTCGCGATCCTGTTCGGCGCGATCGCCGTCGACAATGGTTTCTCGGTGCTGGAAGCTTTTCTGATGAGCGCGCTGATCTTCGGCGGCGCCAGCCAGATGGTCGGCATCGAATTGTTCGGCCAGCATGTCGCGCCATGGCTGATCGTGCTGTCAATCTTCGCGGTGAATTTCCGCCATGTGCTCTACTCCGCCGGCATCGGCAGGCGCATCGCGCATTGGCCGGTGCTGCAGCAGGCGTTGGGCTACTTCATCCTGACGGACCCGCAATTTGCCGTGGCGGAGGCGAGGGCCGTGTCGGGCAAGCCGGTCGGGTTCGTCTGGTATCTCGGGCTCGGCCTGCCGGTCTACGTGTTCTGGGTGATCGAGAGCGGGTTGGGGGCGGTGTTCGGCAAGCTCATTCCCGATACCCATGCGCTCGGCATCGATTTCCTGCTGCCGATCTATTTCCTCGGCCTCGTCCTCGGTTTCCGCAAGCGGCCGCTCTGGCTGCCCGTCGTCGCCGCAAGCGCGGCCGCATCGATCGTCGCCTACAAGACGGTCGGCTCGCCCTGGCATGTCTCGATCGGCGCGATCGCCGGCGTGCTGTTGGCCGTGGTCCTGCCGCCGCATCACAGCGGAGTGGGGGAGCGGCCGTGAGCACGACCTTCTGGATCATCCTTGCCGGCGCGATCGCCACCTATCTGACCCGTGTCGGCGGTCACCTCGTCATCTCGCGCTTCGAGAATATCCATCCGCGTGTCGAGGCGGGGCTGAACGCCGTGCCCGCCGCGGTGCTGACGACGCTTGTCGCGCCTGCGGTGCTTGGCGCAGGGCCCGCCGAATGGGCGGCGCTGATCGTCACTGCCTTGGTCTCGCTGCGCGGCGGGTTGATGCCGATGTTCCTGGCGGGCGCAGCGGTTTTGATCCTGGCGCGGCAATTCGTCGGATAGATCAGATCTTCGCGTCGTGGGGCAGCGGCGCGGTGGCTTTCTCCAGCCAGGCCAGCGTCTCGCCATCGACCATCGGGCCGATCTCGGCCAGCACCCATGCATGATACCGGTCGAGCCAGTGCAACTCATCGCGCGTCAGAAGATCGGTGCGGATGAGCCGCTTGTCGATCGGCGCCAGTGTGAGCGTTTCGAAGCCATGCATGGCGATATCGCCGCCTTCGATCTGTTCCGCCGGCGTGACCAGGATCAGGTTCTCGATGCGGATGCCGTAGGCGCCTTCCTTGTAATAGCCCGGCTCGTTGGACAGCATCATGCCGGCAAGCAGCTTTTCGGTGCCGGTGCGGGCGATGCGCTGCGGCCCTTCATGCACGGCAAGGTAGGAGCCGACGCCGTGGCCGGTGCCGTGGGCGAAGTCGCAGCCATGCTTCCACAGCGCCATACGGGCGACGGCGTCGATCTCCGAGCCGCGCGTGCCGGCGGGGAAGCGCAGCGTCGAGATGCCGATCATGCCCTTCAGCACCAAAGTGAAGCGCTCGCGCATTTCCTGCGTCGGCTCACCGATCGGAACGGTGCGGGTGATGTCGGTGGTCCCGTCCTGATACTGGCCGCCGGAATCGAGCAGGAACAGCTCGCCGCTCTCCAGCTTGCGGCTGGTGGCGCGCGAGACGCGGTAATGCATGATGGCGCCGTTCGGGCCTGCGCCGGAAATCGTATCGAAGGAGACGTCGCGCAACGGCATCTGCGTTTCCTCGCCGGTCCGCCGGCGCATCTCCTCGAGCTTGGTGACGACGGCGATTTCGTCGAGCGAGCCGGGCTGCTGGCGATCGAGCCAGCAAAGCAGCTTGGCGATCGCGGCGCCGTCGCGGCGATGCGCGGCGCGGCTGCCGGCGATCTCGGCCTGGTTCTTGGTCGCGCGGGGAATACGCGCTGGGTCAGCCGCTAAGACGACGGTGCCGCCATTGTCCTCGGCCAGCATCCGGAGCTTGTCCGCCGCCAGCACCGGGTCGAGCGCGATCCTGGCGCCGTCCTTGGCCAGCTCGACGATGGCGGCCTCGAACTCGTCCGGATCATGCAGATCGGCGAGCTGGGTGAGATAGGCCGCGACCTGGCGCGGGAATTTGCGCTGGTCCATGAACAGCTGATGCTTGCCGTCGGCGGCGAGGATGGCGAAGCCGAGCGCCAGCGGCGTATGCGGAACGTCGCCGCCACGGATGTTGAAGGCCCAGGCGATGGAAGAGGGGTCGGTCAGAACCGCATGGGTGGCGCCGTCCTTCTGGATGGCGCTGGCCAGCCGTGCCAGCTTGTCCTTGGCAAGCTCGCCGGCAAAATTGAGCTCTTGCAACTCCACCGGCGCCCGCGGCGGCTCGGGCTGGTCTTCCCAGATGATGTCGATCGGGTTTTTGTCGAGCGGCACCAGGGTCGCGCCGGATTGCTCGGCAGACACCTTGAGCGCCTTGATCTCGCCGATCGTGTGCAGCCAGGGGTCGAAGCCGAGCCTCGCGCCCTTGCCGAGATTGTCCTTGATCCAACTGGCCGGCGGATTGTCGATCAGGCTTTCGATGGTGAAGATCGACAGGTCGACCTCGTTTCGCACCTGCAGCGTGTAGCGGCCGTCGACGAAGATGAAGGCGCGATCGCGCAGGACGATGGCGACGCCGGCCGAACCGGAGAAGCCGGTCAGCCATTTCAGCCGCGCCGAGCGGTCGGCGACATATTCGC
>RXJA01000036.1 GCA_003963455.1 Hyphomicrobiales bacterium | reverse complement strand
ACGCGCGGCCTGCCGCCGGTCTATGGCCGCGAGGCGCTGACGCTGACGCCGGAGCAGGTTGCGGAATACCAGTCGGACGGACGCAAGCCGCACTGGCGGTTCCTGCTGCCCAACTTCACCAGCGATCCGCTGCAGCCCGAGCGCACCGACGTGCATTGGAACGACCTTGTGCGCGGCGAGGAGACGGTCGATCTCGCCTCTCTGTCGGACCCTGTCCTGGTGCGCGAGGACGGCACCTACCTCTACACGCTGCCTTCGGTGGTCGACGATATCGAGATGGGCGTCAGCCATGTCATTCGCGGTGACGACCATGTCACCAACACCGGCGTGCAGATCGCCCTTTTCAAGGCGCTCGGCGCCGAGCCTCCGGTCTTCGGCCACCACAATCTGCTCACCACCGTGTCGGGCGAGGGGTTGTCGAAGCGCACCGGCGCGCTGTCGATCGAAAGCCTTCGCGAGGACGGCATCGAGCCGATGGCGGTCGCTTCGCTGGCGGTGCTGGTCGGCACCTCGGAAAATGTCACGGCCGCGCACGACCTCAACGAGCTTGCGAACCATTTCGACCCGGCGGCGACCTCCAAGTCCGCCTCCAAGTTCGACCCAGACGAGCTCTTCGTGCTCAACCGCGCCCTGATGCATCATATGCCGTTCGAGGAGGCGCGCGACCGGCTGATGGTGCTAGGCATCTCAGGCGACAAGGCCGAGCCGTTCTGGCTTGCCGTGCGCGGCAATCTCGACCGCCTGTCGGACGCGGTCGCCTGGTGGCGAATCGTGGGCGAAGGCCCGCAGGAGCCGGCCGAGTTTTCCGGCGAGGACCGCGATTTCCTCGATCAGGCTTTCGATCTGCTGCCCGAGGAGCCGTGGAACGGCACGGTCTGGAAGGACTGGACCGGCAAGATCAGGGAAGCGACCGGGCGCAAGGGCAAGCCGCTGTTCATGCCGCTGAGACTGGCGCTCACCGGGCGGACTTCGGGGCCGGAGCTTTCAGATCTATTGCCGCTGATGGGTCGGGAAGGAACGCTGGCCCGACGACCCTGACCTTGCGCTGGTCCGGCGGCAGCGCCGAGACCGGCGACACCGGCGCCTTGGTGGTCAGCCGCTTGATCGCGTCCTGGTCGAGCCCGCCTTCGGCATTGGCGAGCGTTTCGGGATCAGCGCCCGGATCCGGCTTGTTCGCCGGCACCGGGATGAAGGGCGCCACCCCGCCTCCCGGCTGCGATTGTTCAGGATTGGACGGCGGATTGCCGCCGATGATCGTGAAATTGCCATTGCCGGCCTGCGCGTTGCATCCGCAGGTGGGCGGGCGCGAGTAATTGGCCTGCTTGTAGAGATAGGCGGTCGGCAATTCGCTGTAGGGTTGCCCGGTGACCGAGGAGGTCATTGAGCCCGAGTCGTCGTCCATTCCGCGCGAATAGAAGACCTGCATCTCTGTGCCCGGGCAGCTCGATTCGCAATTCTTTTGGTCGCGCTCGAAGTCGCCGACGGACGCCGCGTTGGACATCGGAAAGAAATAGCCGTCGCAGGTGCGCACGCACATGGTGTGGAACTCGCCGCCCAACCGCGGCAGATCCATGCCGTCCGGCTGGTTGATGACACGGCGGATGTTGCGCACACTCGGGTCATCAAGCGGCACGTCCGCCGAGTCCGGCATATCGGGGGCGTCGGGTGTTTCGAGCTGCTGGTCCTGGTGGCCGAAAAGCTGCTCGAAAAGATTGCCGCCGCCATTGTCGCGGGCCGCTTCCTGGAGCGGGGCGCGTCGCGGCGCGATCTCGTCGTCCCGGCAGCCATTGGCATCGAGCGCCGCGAGGATACGGCCGCGATCGCGCCGCGTGCCGCCGGCGGCCAGCCGCTCGCGCTTGGCCTGAAGCGTATCGAGATTGGCGTTCATGCGCTGGATCGATGCGTTGATCGCCGCGCATTCGCCGACATTGCGCGAAAACAGCGTGAAGCCGCAACTGGCGTCGCTTGCCCGGCCGCGGGCCTTGGCAAGCTGCTCGCGCTGGCGCGCGATCGCGTCATCATATTTGCGGATGAGACCCGGGCCTCCGCCGCCGCCATGCGTCGCGGCGAGCTCGGTCTCGAGTTGGCGGCATATGCGAGAAGCCGCCTGGGATTCGGTCACGGCCATGGCTGAACCCGCCAGCGCCGCGAGCAACGCCACCAGGTGGGTCGGCTTCAACCCCGTGCCTTTCATACGAAACCCCAAATCGCCTGTTCGACCCGACGCTACCCTGTCGTGGTTAATCGACTATGCCAGAGTCGGTGCGGCCCGGCTTTACGCTCGGGGTGGAATTGTCACGCTTGCCCAGGAATCTGGCTTCGAGAGCCTCAGCCCGGGCCGACGAGCGCCTGCGCCTTGTGCGCCGCCTCGACCACGGCAAGCGCGGTCATGTTGACCACGCCGCGCGAGGTCACCGACGGCGTCAATATGTGCGCGGGCTTGTCGGTGCCGAGCAGGATCGGCCCGACATGTAGCGCGTCCATCATGGCGCGCAGCGCCGTCAGCGTGATGTTGGCCGAATCCAGGTTCGGGAAGACCAGCAGATTGGCCTCGCCCTTCAGCCTCGAATGCGGATAGACACGTTGACGCAGATGCTCCGACAGCGCGGTATCGGCATGCATCTCGCCGTCGCACTGCAAATCGGGCGCGATGCGCGCCAGGATGGCTGCGGCCTGTCGCATCTTGAGCGCGCTCGGCGCGTCGCGCGAACCGAAATCCGAGAAGGAGAGCAGGGCGGCCTTGGGCTCCATGCCGAAGCGCCTGATCTCCTCGGCCGCCAGCACGGTCATCTCGGCGATCTCGTCGGCCGACGGATCGATGGAGACATAGGTGTCGGTGAGGAAAATGATGCCGCGC
>RXJA01000065.1 GCA_003963455.1 Hyphomicrobiales bacterium | reverse complement strand
CACGAGCGGCGTCAGCTTTGCGATCGAAACCAGCGCCGCGATGAGCAGCAGCCCGATGATCAGCCCCTTTGCACCCATAAAGGGATAGGCGAGCGCCGCGGCCGGCTGTGCCAGCGCGGCAGCTTCCGGCTTCGTCATCGCGCCAAGCGCGAAGGCGATGAGGCACAGCGCAATTGCCAGCACAGATTGCCAGGATGGCTTCACCCAGCTCATGCCGGCCTCCCGCCCATGGCGCGGTCGACCAGGCGTCCGGCAATGCCGACCACCATCACCAGCAGCGCCGCGACGATCGAGCCTGCAACCAAAGCCGACCAGATATCGATCGTCTGGCTGTAATAGGCGCCGGCCAGCAGCTTCGCGCCGATACCGGCTACAGCGCCCGTCGGCAGTTCACCCACGATGGCGCCGACAAGGCTTGCCGCCACCGCCACCTTCATCGAGGTGAACAGGAACGGCACCGAGGCCGGCACGCGCAGTTTCCAGAAGGTCTGCGAGGCGCTGGCATTGTAGGTGTGCATGAGATCGAGATGCATGAGTTCGGGCGAGCGCAGGCCTTTCACCATGCCGACCGCGACCGGGAAGAACGACAGATAGGTGGAGATCAGCGCCTTGGGGATCAGGCCGGTGATGCCGATCGCCGCCAGCACCACGATGATCATCGGCGCCACCGCCAGGATCGGTATCGTCTGCGAGGCGATGATCCACGGCATCAGGCTGCGGTCGAGCGTCGCCACATGCACGATGCCGACCGCAATGACGATGCCGAGCGCGGTGCCGAAGGCGAAGCCGAGCAGCGTCGAGGACAGCGTCACCCAGGCGTTGTAGACCAGGCTGCGGTTCGAGGTGACGGATCGCAGGAAGGTGTTTTCGAAGAAATTCACCGCCACCTGGTGCGGCGCCGGCAGCGTCGGCTTCGGCTGCGACAACGTCTTGCCGATGAATTCGACCGCGCCGGGCGTCTCGTTGGCGCGGCTGTCCATGTCGCGCTGGAACGGCGCGTTGAGGATGACGGCGAAGACATACCAGAGCACGACCACGCCGGCGAGGATGGTGGTGACGGGAATGATTTTCGAGCGGAAGGAGTCCATTCAGCGGGGCGCCTCAATCATCATAGCTGTGCCCAGCCCGCAGCCCGTCCCGCACCCGCGCGGCGATCGCCAGAAACTCCGGCGTCTCACGGATGTCGAGCGGCCGCTCCTTCGGCAGCGTCGATTCGATGATGTCGGTGACGCGGCCCGGCCTTGGCGACATCACCACGATGCGGGTCGACAGATACACCGCCTCGGGGATCGAATGGGTGACGAAGCAGATCGTCTTGTTGGTCCGGGCCCAGAGGTCGAGGAGTTGTTCGTTCAGATGGTCGCGCACGATTTCGTCGAGCGCGCCGAACGGCTCGTCCATCAAGAGCAGGTCGGCGTCGAAGGCCAACGCGCGCGCGATCGAGGCGCGCTGCTGCATGCCGCCGGAAAGCTGCCAGGGATATTTCTTCTCGAAGCCCGAGAGGTTGACCAGCGCCAGCGTGCGCTTGATGCGCTCCGCCTGCTCGGCCTGGCTGAGCCCGATGATCTCCAGCGGCAATCCCACATTGCGCTCGATGGTGCGCCATGGGAACAGGGCCGCCGCCTGGAAGACATAGCCGTAGGCGCGCTTCTCGCGCGCCTGCTCGGGCGTCATGCCGTTGACGGAGATCGTTCCGGATGTCGCCCTTTCCAGGTCGGCGATGACGCGCAGCAAGGTCGTCTTGCCGCAACCTGACGGGCCGATGAAGGAGACGAACTCTCCCTTGCCGATGGTGAGATCGACATTGGAGAGCGCCTGCACCGGACCGTCATTGGTCTGGAAGGTGAGGCCGAGCTTGCTTGCCGCGACGACGGCTGGCGACTGTCCGGTCATTGGCTGGAGCCCGCCATACGCGGCCGCTGCCGCGATATCCGCAATCCGGTTGATTTTATGATAGCGTTGCTTTCCACTCGTCCCGTCCCACCCGATCGACGCCGTCCGGAGCCTTGCCGATGCCGCCTAAACCCACCTGTCATCTCGTTCGCCCCGAAAGCACCTATGAGGGCAAGCAGGGGCTGAGCTATTTCGCCGGCATTGCCGCCGAAACCGTCGGCTCGTCCGGCATCTGCATGCATCTTCTCACCATGCCGCCCGGCGCCCGCGCCAAGGCGCATAAGCATGAAAGCCACGAGACGGCGATCTATGTGCTCTCCGGCGAAGTCCACACCTGGTATGGCGACCAGCTCGAGCACCACATCATCGTCAAGGCTGGCGACCTCTTCTACATCCCGGCCGGCGTGCCGCATCTGCCGGCCAATCTGAGCGGCGCCCCCTCTTCGGCGGTCATCGCCCGCACCGATCCCAACGAGCAGGAAAGCGTCGTCCTGTTGCCCGAACTGGATGCTCTGGTTGCCTGAGGCTGGCGGGACCAACGTCATTTGCACCGGGAGACTTCGCCCATCACATTGCCGTCTTCGTCGGCCACCACCAGCTTCTTCGCATTCTTCGCGCTGCGCTTGATGGTGAACTTGGTTGGCGCCTGTCCCTCTTCGCCTTCGGCCTCGCATTTTGCCGTCACCACCAGCGATCCGTCGGCCTGCGTCTGCTTGTCGCTGAAGGTGCAGGCGCTTGCCGCCGTGATCAGTTCCTTGTCGGTCACAAGCAGCATCTTGTCGGCGGCGACTTCCTGGCCTTTCCGGTTGATGCAGCCATATTTGTCGCCATAAGGCTTGCTGAGGTCGATGCCGGCGGCCGACGCATGGCCGGCGGCAAGAATCAAGGCAGCGGTGAAAAACAGCCCCCCGCGCCGCATCTCAAACTCCCGTAGCC
>RXJA01000515.1 GCA_003963455.1 Hyphomicrobiales bacterium | reverse complement strand
CCCGGGCGTCGGCATATGGCCATAGGCCTGGCGCGAGTCGACCTGGCTGAACGAGGTCGTGGTGACGCCGATCTGCGGATAGAAGGCCCGGTAACGCTTGCTCTCGTCGCCGCCCGCGGCAAGCGCCGAGAAGGAATCGCGCAGGAACTTGGTGTTGCGGTCGTAGAGCATCTGCAGCGCCGCTACGGCCTTCTTGGCGTCATGGAAGCTCTGCGCGCCGAATGGCTCCGGCATGACGACCGATTCGATGGCTTGGGGATAGATTCGCTTTTCCATGGCTCAATATAGAGACTCAGGAGAGCGCTTGGGAGAGGTAAGCGGACGGGAACCGCAGCCCAGCTGGAGATTTTTTGTTATCGCTCGATTCAAGGTGTGAGCGGAGCGTACTTGAAGTACGTGAGCACCGGAAGCGCAGGAAGCCGCCTTTCGCAGGCCGGGCTGACCTGAATATCGATACACCTATCCGCGCTGCAGGCTGATCAGCAGCACGAAGCCGACGCTGGTGTTCCTGTGCGGCGGCGCCTCGATCCTGTGGCTCGTGTCGGCGCGCATCATCGGCATGGCCAACACCGGGACGGCGAGCAGTATCAGGATGAGCATCGCCCGCGGCAGCAGCCTGAGGATCTTCGTTGCGTTATCGGCGATGCGGTTCATTGTGGTGGTGCCCTGTTAGCAAGCTTGTTCGATTCTCAGGTTGGTCGTTTCGGCGCTCGAATTGGTTCATCGAGCCGAGAATGAAGCCGTCGGCCGTTCCCATGAGGGGGTCGAATGGCCGGCCTCCGCCACCAGGATGGCGAAGAACATGCCGAACAGGCTCATCAGCAGGCAGACGATGGTGAAGCGGCGCGCAAGCATGTCTCTCTCCTTCAATGCGGGAGAAAATGCCGGAATGCCTCTGAACCGGTTCTGAGACCGGTATTCATCTGCGGTTCAAATTGGTTGACGAGGTCTTGAGCCGGCGCCGGCGACAAAGGCCGGGCGGCGGAGCGCTGCCGCTCCAAACGAAGACGGGGCCGCGCGGGCCCCGTTTTTCATTTCATCACCTGGCGCGATCAGAGCTTGTGCCAGGTCTGGCTCTTGCAGATCAGGCCGCCGAACACGCAGCCGCTCATCTTGAGCGAGGTGCCCGAGATCGTCGCCTTGCCGGAATAGGTCTTGTCGGTTTCCGGGTCGGTTATGGTGCCGGTGTATTTGTTGTCGCCGGCCGCTTTGAACGAGCCGATCGTCTTGCCGGAATATTTGCCGGACTTCAGCGTGATCGAGAACGAACCGCTGCCGGCGATCGCCGCCGTCGAGCCGGCCTGTGTCTTCCAATTGCCCTCGATCGGGTCGGCCCACGCGGCGCCCGCCATGATCATGGTGGCCGCCAGGGCCAGGCTCATCTTTCGAAACATCTTGTCCTCCTCCCAATCGGGTTGCGGCGGGCTCCGGTCCGCCCGTCTGCCCTTTACGCAAACGTAAGCTAATCCAGCTCCCGCCGAAAAAAAAGCGGTGCCGCGACGGAAGGTTGCGAGGATTTTCGCCGCGCGGATCGCTGAAAATAAACAGGACCGGAAAAACGCTTCGGTTTCCGTGGTTAGCGAAGTCTTGATTCCGCTCGCCGCCATTTTCATCGAATTTTACGCAAAACCGCGCAAATGCTGGATTCCCATGCTTAACGGTTTTTCGCGTTTACCTATTGTTTTAGCTTTGTTTTCCTCAAATTAAGCAAGCCATTTAACGACGGATTCAAGGCCAGCCGTCATCCTCGGAAGCATCGAAAGAGCGGCCCATCCCGAGGGACATCAAGGGAGAAAGGAGGCAGCTCTCGGGAGCCAGACAGGGGATTGAAATGGCACGTTTTGAAATGCTCGAGGACGGCTTCGGCGCCATGGGGGCAACCGCCCAGGCCGACATTCTTTTCGAACTGGGCATGATGTATGCGACGGGCCGCGATTGCGAGACCGATGTCGTCGCCGCCCACAAATGGTTCAACATCGCCGCGATCAAGGGCTCGGCCCGCGCCGCCGAACTGCGCTCCGAGCTGTCGGCCACGATGTCGAAGGCCGACATCGCCAAGGCGCTGCGCGAAGCACGCGAATGGATGACGATGCACTGATCCTGCGCCCGTGGCGCCGAGACGTCGATTTGGACAAGGCCGCGACAAGACGGCCGGTCAGGAAGAACGAGAACGCGGCAGGTAGACCGAAGCCGCGCGAGAAACAGGGAAGCGAGCGGGGTTCAGGCGCGGGGGCGCCGGGGAAGCTCGATTGCAAAAAGCCGCGACCGGCCGGAACAAGGCCGGCGCGGCTTTTCGCATTTAACTCCGGGTAATGACAGCGTTATTCGAATGCAGCGGATTGGTCGCTTGGCCCAAGAAATCCTCACCCGAATGAACCAAAACCCTCCGACTTGTCCTCTCGACAGTTCCAGCGAAGGGTGAAATTGTCCCGGCTCTGTGGAAGAAGCGCGGCCGGAGCGGCGCGCGCAAGTGGAGGAGTTCTTATAGTCATGAAAAAATTGGGTATTTTGAGCGCGGCCGCATTTGGCCTGATGATGAGCGCCCCGGTTGCCTTCGCCGACGACATCACCATTTCGGTGGTCGGTCCGATGACCGGTCAGCTCGCTACCATCGGTGACCAGTTCAAGCAGGGCGCGCAGGCCGCCGCCGACGCCATCAACGCGGCCGGCGGTATCAACGGTTCCCAGATCAAGCTCGACATCGAGGACGACCAGTGCGACCCGAAGCAGGCGGTCTCTGTGGCCAACCGCATCGTCGCCAACGGCGTCAAGTTCGTCGACGGCCATGCCTGCTCGGGCTCGAGCATCCCGGCCTCGGCCGTCTATGCCGAAGCCGGCACGCTGATGATGAGCCCGGCCTCGTCCAACCCGGTGCTGACCGACGCCGCCGCCAAGTCGGGCTGGCCGACGATCATGCGGCTCTACACGCGTGACGACGCGCAGGGCGCCTTCATCGGCCCGTGGATCGCTAAGAAATACGCCGGCAAGAACGTTGTCGTCCTGCACGACAAGAGCGCTTACGGCCAGGGCGTCGCCGACGCCGTGAAAGCGACGATGAATGCCGGCGGCCTCAAGGAGGTCGACTATGAAGGCATCAATGCCGGCGAGAAGGACTATTCGGCTCTCGTCACCAAGCTGAAGGAACTCAAGGCCGACGTCGTCTATTTCGGCGGCTACCACCCCGAGGCCGGTCTGATCCTGCGTCAGGCGGCGGAACAGAACGTCAAGTTCCAGCTGATCATGCCGGACTCGATCGCCTCGCCGGAATTCTGGCAGGTCGCCGGCCCGGCCGGTGAAGGCACCCTGTTCGTCTTCCCATCGGATCCGCAGGCCAAGCCGGAGGCGAAGGAAGCGGTCGCCAAGATAAAGGCCGGCGGCTTCACGCCTGAAGGCTTCACGCTGTTCTCCTATGCCGTGATCCAGGCCGTCGCCGAAGGCGTCAAGCGCGCCGGCACCGACGATCCTGCCAAGGTCGCGGAGGCGCTGAAGGACGGCAAGCCGATCAGCACCGTCGTCGGCGACGTCATCTTCGACGAGAAGGGCGACCTGAAGAACGCCAGCTATGACATCAACCAGTGGCACGACGGCAAATACGCGCCGATCCAGCCGTAACCGGTTTTGCAATCGAGGAAATGGCCGGGTTCGTCCCGGCCATTTTTCGTTTCAGCCTTGGCCATCCTCCGCGAACCGCACCAGCACCGTGCCGTCGCTCACCTGCGCCCCTTCGACCGCGATCTCGGCGATCACGCCGTCATGCGGGGCGGCGATCGTATGCTCCATCTTCATCGCCTCGAGGATCAGAAGCGGCTGGCCCTTGATCACGGCATCGCCCGCCATGGCGCGCACCAGCTTGACCAGCCCCGGCATCGGCGCGCGCAGGCTGCCCGAGGCAGCCCCGGCTTCGTCGGCCTTGGCCAGCGGATCGGGAACCGCGAAGGTATAGCCCGCCGCGCCTTCGAAGACAGTGACGTGGCCGGGCCAGCGGGCCGTGCGCGGCATGGTCCTCAGATCGTGCGTGTTCACCGCATCATGCGGCACCTCCAGCGTCACCTGGAAGCGGCCGTCCGGCCGTGCCGAAACCCGGGCCAGGATGTTCTCCTCGCGATAGTGCAGCCTGATGCGGCGCGCGAGCGCATGGAAATGCGCGTAACCTGACAGCGTGGACCAGGGATCGGCAGCCGGGCCAGGCATGCCGGCGTCCGTCGCGGCCAGCGCCGCCGCGGCGATCGTCTCGTCGCTCGGCGCGGGACTGGCGGTCAGCGCCTCCTGGTGCCTGCCGATCAGGCCGGTATCGACATCGCCCGCCGCGAAATCGGCGTCTGCCGCGAGCGCCGCCAGGAATGCGGTGTTGACCGTCGAGCCCGCCACTTCCGTCCGCGCCAGCATCTCGCGCAGCGCGCCCAGCGCCGTGGCCCGGTCCTTGCCGTGCACCACCAGCTTGGCGATCATCGGATCGTAGAAAGGCGAGATCGCGTCGCCGGCGCGCACGCCGGTCTCGATGCGCATCGCGGCGCCTTCCGGGGCCGCGTCGGGGAATTTGAGATGATGCAGCGTGCCGGTCGCCGGCAGGAAGCCTTTCTCGGCGTCCTCGGCATAGAGGCGCGCCTCGAAGGCGTGGCCGGCAAGCGTGATCTCGCCTTGGGTTTTCGGAAGTCTTTCGCCGGAAGCGACGCGAAGCTGCCACTCGACGAGATCGACGCCGGTGACCATCTCGGTGACGGGATGTTCGACCTGCAGCCGCGTGTTCATCTCCATGAACCAGAAGCGGTCGGCCTTGAGCCCCTGCGAAGCATCGACGATGAACTCGATGGTGCCGGCGCCCGAATAGCTGATCGCCTTTGCGGCCTTCACGGCCGCCTCGGTCATCGCCTTGCGCAGCGTCGGCGTCATGCCGGGGGCAGGCGCCTCCTCGATCACCTTCTGGTGGCGGCGCTGCGCCGAGCAGTCGCGTTCGTAAAGATGCACGGCATTGCCGAAATTGTCGCCGAACACCTGCACTTCGACATGGCGCGGCTTGTCCACATATTTTTCGACGAGCACCCGGTCATCGCCAAAGGCCGCCTTGGCCTCGCGCCGCGCGCCCGACAGCGCTTCCGAGAAATCGTCGGGATGGTCGACGCGCCGCATGCCCTTGCCGCCGCCGCCGGCACGCGCCTTGATCAAAACAGGGTAGCCGATCTCACGCGCCTTGGAAGCGAGCAGCACGATCTCCTGCGCCTCGCCGTGATAGCCGGGCACCACCGGGACGCCGGCCGTCTCCATCAGACGTTTGGCGGCGTCCTTCAATCCCATCGCGCGGATCGAGGCGGCGGAGGGGCCGATGAAGACGAGGCCTGCCGCCGTAACTTGGTCGACGAAGTCGGGGTTTTCCGACAGGAAGCCGTAGCCAGGATGGATGGCCTCCGCACCCGTGGCGAGCGCCGCGGCGACGATCCTGTCGCCGCGCAGATAGCTTTCGCCGACCGGCGAGGGGCCGATATGCACTGCCTCGTCGGCCATCTCGACATGCAAGGTGCGGGCGTCCGCATCCGAATAGACGGCAACGGTGCGCACGCCGAGTTTGCGGGCGGTGCGAATGACGCGGCAGGCGATCTCGCCGCGATTGGCGATCAGGATCTTGCCGAACATGGAACTCTCCCGTTTTTTTGCGGGCGGCGCCAGTCCAGCAGGCGCCGATTTACTTCGAAACCGCGATCGCGCAGCCGCCGCTCGCGGTTTTGACCTTCCACCTTTTGAAGCCGCTCTGACAGGCGCGTAAAGCGATATCCTCCGCGGCCTTCTGCGAGGGGGCGTTCAGCTTCACGCTGCAGAAAATGTGCAGATCCACCACGCGCGAATAGAACGTCGTGGCGTAGGCCGAATGGCCGCTCGCCGCGATATAGGCAAGGTAGGATTTGTAGCAGGCTTCCTTCGGATCGAGCGAGAGAGTCGGGGCAAAGCGTTTGTCGCCGATCTTGCCCGCCAGCGATTCCGCCGATCCAACGCTTGGCGCGACGAACGTAAGCAATCCCGCAAGTATCGAAGCAATCGCCTGCCGTGAGTATTTCGATGTCATCTTGACCCCGTCCCCAATTGAAAATGCAGGATGAGGAGTAACGAATATTTTTCGCACGTGCTAGCCGTCCGGGTATAATTCTCCCTTGCGTGCACCGAGGAATCTGTTGACCCATAAGTTCAGCCTTCCCCAGGAACAGCAACGGCACGCCGGTATAGTTCCGCGAGCCGTTCGTCGAAACAGCAGAAAGTAACGGTCTCGAGCTGCGGGTCTTGACGCAGAAAGTCGGTTACGGTGTGGACGGCGATGCCAGTCGCTTCATCCTTCGGATAGCCGTAGATACCGGTCGAGATGGCTGGGAACGCGATCGTCAGGCAGCCTTGATCGCTGGCGATTTCGAGTGAGCGCCGATAGCACGAGGCGAGCAACTTGGCCTCGCCCAGGCCGCCGCCCTGCCAGACCGGCCCGACCGCGTGGATGACATAGCGCGCCGGCAGGCGATAGCCTCTGGTCAGCTTGGCGTCGCCGGTCTCGCAGCCATTGAGCGTCCGGCATTCGGCAGCCAGCTCAGGGCCGGCCGCGCGATGGATGGCGCCGTCGACGCCGCCGCCGCCGAGGAGCGAGGAATTGGCGGCGTTGACGATGGCGTCGACCGAAAGCCTGGTGATGTCGCCGGTGTGGATGCGGATCCTGTCGTCGAGTGCGCCCATCGTCACATCCTGAACACGCCGAACTTCGTTTCTTCAACGCCCGCATTGAGCGCGGCCGAGAGGCTCAGCGCCAGCACTTCGCGCGTCCTGGCCGGATCGATGATGCCGTCGTCCCAGAGCCGAGCCGAGGAATAGAGCGGGTGGCCCTCATGCTCGTATTTCATCAGGATAGGCTTCCTGAATTTCGCTTCCTCCTCGGCGCTCCATTCCCCGCCCTTGCGCTCGATGCCCTCGCGCTTGACCATGGCAAGCACGGTCGCCGCCTGCTCGCCGCCCATCACCGAGATGCGCGCGTTCGGCCACATCCACAGGAAGCGGGGCGAATAGGCGCGGCCGCACATGCCGTAATTGCCGGCGCCGAACGAACCGCCGATGATGATTGTGAGCTTCGGCACCTTCGCGGTGGCGACCGCCATCACCAGCTTTGCGCCGTCCTTGGCGATGCCGCCGGCCTCGTATTTTCGCCCGACCATGAAGCCGGTGATGTTCTGCAGGAAGACCAGCGGAATGCCGCGCTGGCAGCAAAGCTCGATGAAATGCGCGCCCTTCAACGCGCTTTCGGAAAACAGCACGCCATTGTTGCCGAGAATGCCGACCGGCATGCCATGCAGGTGGGCGAAGCCGGTCACCAGCGTCGTGCCGTAGTTCTGCTTGAACTCGTCGAACTCCGACCCGTCGACGAGACGCGCGATCACCTCGCGCACATCATAGGGCTGGCGCAGATCCGTCGGCACGACACCGTAAAGTTCGTGCGGATCGTAAAGCGGTTGAATCGGCTTCTGCAGATTCAGGCCTACGGCTTTGTTTCGATTCAGGTTCTTGATGATGCGCCGGCAAATCGCCAGCGCATGTTCGTCGTCCATGGCGTAGTGGTCGGCAACGCCGGACAGCCTGGTGTGGACATCGGCGCCGCCCAGCTCCTCGGCGGTGACATCCTCGCCGGTCGCGGCCTTGACCAGCGGCGGGCCCCCGAGGAAGATGGTCGCCTGGTTGCGCACCATGATCGTCTCGTCCGACATCGCCGGCACATAGGCGCCGCCGGCCGTGCAGGAGCCCATGACGCAGGCAATCTGCGGGATGCCGGCCGCCGACATGTTGGCCTGGTTGTAGAAGATGCGGCCGAAATGCTCGCGGTCGGGAAAGACCTCGTCCTGGTTGGGCAGATTGGCGCCGCCGCTGTCGACCAGGTAGACGCAGGGCAAATTGTTCTGAAGCGCGATCTCCTGCGCCCTGAGATGCTTCTTCACCGTCAGCGGATAATAGGTGCCGCCCTTCACCGTAGCGTCGTTGACGACGACCATCACTTCGCGGCCTTCGACGCGGCCGACGCCGGTGATGATGCCGGCGGACGGAATGTCCTCGCCATACATCGACCATGCCGCGAACTGGCCGACCTCGAGGAAGGGCGAGCCGGCGTCGAGCAGTTGCGCCAGCCGCTCGCGCGGCAGGAGTTTGCCGCGGCCCTGGTGGCGCTCACGCGCCTCATCCGAGCCGCCGCGCTCGATGCCTGCCGCCTTCTCGGCGATGTCGGCGACCAGCGCCCGCATGCGCTCGGCATTGGCGCGGAAGGTCTCGGAGGAGGGGGAGATCTGGGTTTGCAGTGTGGCCATTGTCACACCCCCTCCGCCATGATCTCGCGCCCGATCAGCCAGCGCCGGATCTCGCTGGTGCCGGCGCCGATCTCGTAGAGCTTGGCGTCGCGCAAAAGCCGTCCGGTCGGGTAGTCGTTGATGTAGCCGTTGCCGCCGAGCAGCTGGATCGCGTCGAGCGCCATCTGTGTCGCTTTCTCGGCCGCGAAGAGCACGCAGCCGGCGGCGTCCTTGCGCGTGGTCTCGCCGCGATCGCAGGCGGCAGCCACCGCATAGACGTAAGCCCGCGCGGCGTTCATCGTCGAGTACATGTCGGCGAGCTTGCCCTGCACCAGCTGGAAGGTGCCGATCGGCTGGCCGAACTGCTTGCGCTCATGCACGTAAGGCACGGCGACGTCGAGACAGGCCGCCATCAGCCCGATCGGCCCGCCGGAAAGCACGGCCCGCTCATAGTCGAGCCCCGACATCAGAACCTCGACGCCGCGCCCTTCCTCGTGCAGCACATTCTCGAACGGCACCTCGACATCCTCGAAGACGAGCTCACCGGTGTTGGAGCCGCGCATGCCGAGCTTGTCGAGCTTCTGCGCGACCGAAAAGCCGGCCATCGTTTTCTCGACGATGAAAGCGGTGATGCCGCGCGAATGGCGCTCCGGGTCGGTCTTGGCATAGACCACCATCGTTCCGGCATCGGGGCCGTTGGTGATCCACATTTTCGAACCGTTGAGTACGTAGCGGTCGTTGCGCTTTTCGGCGCGCAGGCGCAGCGACACGACATCCGAGCCGGCGCCGGGTTCCGACATCGCCAGCGCACCGACCGTCTCGCCCGAGCAAAGCGGCGGGAGGTATTTCTCCTTCTGAGCCGGGGTGGCCCAGCGGTTGATCTGGTTGACGCAGAGGTTCGAGTGCGCGCCGTAGGAGAGGCCGACCGAGGCCGACGCGCGCGAAATCTCCTCCATCGCCACGACATGCGCGAGATAGTTCATGCCGGTTCCGCCGAAATCGGGGTCGGCGGTGATGCCGAGCAGGCCGAGCGCGCCGAGCTCGCCCCATAGATGCGCCGGAAACTCGTTGGAGCGGTCAATCTCCGCCGCTATCGGCGCGATCCTGTCCTGGGCAAAGCGCCGTACGGTGTCGCGCAGCGCCTCGATGTCGGGATCAAGTCCGAAGCTGAGCGTTTTCGTGTACATGCCGTTCCTCCCTGCGCACGCCCCGGTCTTCATGGGGATCATGCCTGTATCAGAGTGCCACGGCATCCCCGGCGCGCCCGGAGGGACGCGCGGTGCCATGGCTGATTGTCGCGCCGACCAGACGCATTGTCATCGAAAGATATGATGCCGTGACTTCAGCGATCGACAGTCGTTCGCCCGGACGGAACCAGACGATGACGCCGGTCATCATCTGGATCAGCGCCATGGCCGTGAGTCCGGTGTCGTCGATCTGAAAGACACCGGCATCGGCGCCGTCGCGCAGGACCGTGCGCAGCTCCTTCTCGTAGGCTGTGCGCATCTTGAGGATCTGCGTCAGTCTTTCATGCGACAGGCTGCGCAATTCCATGTTTGAGACATGGGTGGCGTGACGCCGCTCGATGTGGAAGGCGATGTGGTTCTCGACATAGGCGGCAAGCCGGGTGACCGGATCGGCGCTCGCCGGCCGCGCCGCCGCCCAGGCCGCGAGCAGACCTTCCATATGCTCGCGCATCAAGGTGAACAGCAGGTCTTCCTTGGTCGGAAAATAGCGATAGAGCGCCGCCGCCTGCACGCCGACTTCCGCCGCCAGCTGCCGCATCGACATCGCCTCATAGCCGAGCCGCGCGATCAGATTGACCGCCGCCTCGCGGACTGCCGCCTCGGTCTTTTCTCCGTCCGAGCCTGTGGTGCGCGCCATGTTCTCCTCCAGAGATACTAATAAAACGAACGTTCAATTAATTCAAGCTACATCATGTGCTGTCCCCCACTTCTGCGTTGCGGAGGCGAGATGAGGCTAGACGATGATCCTGAAATCGATCGGCGCTTCGTCGGCCGCTTCCTCGATCTCGACTTTCGAGACCAGCGCGCCGCGCGGCCCTTGCCACAGGCGTTCGATCATGGCCGTGATCGCTGCATCGGTGCCGGCAATCAGCGCGGTGACCGAGCCGTCGCGCTCGTTGCGCACCCAACCCGTCAGCCCAAGGCGAGCGGCTTCGCCACGCGTCCAGACGCGATAGCTCACACCTTGCACCGTGCCGCAAATGCGGGCCCGGACGGCTCTTTGCTCACCCTGCATCGTCGGCTCCGGAATTTTCCCCATCAATCTGGAGCACGAGGGGTGAAATGCAATCGGTTTTGAGGGCCCGCCGGGCAGATAGTTGACTTAGTCAATCAATGGGAGAATTATCGGACGCAATGTCTCCAAGGAGGTCGGCATGCCGCACGAAGCCCTGGTCCATGAGATTCGTCGCTTCAACCGGTTCTATACCGGGCTTGTCGGGCTGCTCGACGAGACCCTGATGCAGAGCCCTTACACGCTGGCCGAAGCCCGCGTGCTGTTCGAACTCGGACGCAAGGCCCGACCGGCCGGCGGCCAGGCTGGTTTGCTGGCGCGCATGTTCGATCTCGACCTTGCGCCCGCAGCGTCCGAACTGGCCGGCGAACTCAACCTCGCGCCTGCCTATCTCATGAGGGTCCTTCGGAAATTCGCCGCCATGGGACTGGCTGAAATGCGCGATGGCCCGGAGAGCGGGCAGTCCGTTTTTTCGCTGACGGCGCGAGGAAGGGCCGCGCTGGCTGACCTTGAGGCGGCGACGGGTCGCGACTTTGCCCGGCTGATCGCCAAACTCGAGGACAGGCAAGCCGCCGAGCTTTCCGATGCGCTGAAGCGCGTGACGCGCCTGCTGGCAGCCGCCGGAATGTGAAATGTGAACTGCCCAATCGGCTCCCCCGGGAAGCAAAGCAAGCAGGGATATGGGCCAGGGTTCGGTCAGTTCCCCCGCGCCGCCGCGAGCGCGCCCGGCAATTCCTCGGCGAAGATGTCGAGCTCGTGGTCGAGCCCGACGCTGACCCTGATGCAGCGGTCGAGCCTTGGCGCCATCGGCTTGCGGATGAACACGTCGCGCGCCAACATGCCCTGCATAACCTTCAGCGCGAAGGCGCCGTCACGACCGCAGTCGATGGTGACGAAATTGGTCGCCGACGGCAGCGGTCTGAGATCGTTCTGCCTGGCAATGGCCGAGATGCGCTCGCGGCCCGCGGCCACGCGCGCCGCCACCGAGCGCAGATAGTCCTGGTCGGCAAGCGCCTCGAGACCGGCGATCTGCGCCATGCGGCTGACGCCATAATGGTTGCGGATCTTCTCGAAGTCGCGGATCACCTCCGCTTCCGCCACGGCGTAGCCGCAGCGTATGCCGGCCAGTCCGTAAGCCTTGGAGAAGGTGCGCATGCGAATGACGTTCGGCCGCGCGACGTCGATCGCCGGCAGCGCCGAGGCAGGTCCCAGCTCGCCATAGGCCTCATCGAGCACCAGCATGGTGGTTTCCGGCAGCGCCTCGATGAAGCGGACGACATCCGGCGCTTCCCACCAGCTTCCCATCGGATTGTCGGGATTGGAGAGATAGACCAGCGGCGCCTTTTCGCTCGCGACCTTGGCGAGAAGCCCGTCCAGGTCCTCCTTGTCGTTGGCGTAGGGGACCGTCACCAGGCGGCCGCCGACGCCGGCGATATGGAAATTGAAGGTGGGATAGGCGCCAAGCGACGTCACCACGGCGTCGCCCGGCCCGACATACATACGCGCCACCAGGCCGAGCAGGCCGTCGATGCCTTCGCCGACGACCACGTTTTCGACGGCCACGCCGTGATGCGCGGCGACCGCCACCTTCAGCTCGTAATTGTCGGGGTCGCAATACATCCACTGGTCGCGCGCGACGCTCTCCATCCGGGCAATGACGCGCGGCGAAGGCCCGAAGCTGCTCTCATTGGCGCCGATGCGGGCGCGAAAAGGCCGACCGCGCTCACGTTCCTGCGCCTCCGGGCCGACGAACGGCACCGTGGTGGGAAGCGCGCCGATGATCGGCGTGAGGGAAGGGCGCTGGCGCATGGCAAAGGCTCGATTGAGTAAGGTCGCTTCTTGCTAGCGTGGGGCAAAGGAGGGTGCAAGCTCGGGCTGTCGGATGGGTTGCCCGACTTGGCCACTTTCTTGATCTTCGACCTTGCGATCTGCTGCTTCCGGCCGACTGATGAACGCAGCGGAAGATGCAAGCTGTCTGCCCGACTGACGGCATCGTACAACCCGGCCTACGACATGCCTGCAACGCGACGGCTTATCTAAGCTGGATTCTTCTGGCCGGTTTTGCTAGCGAAGCGCAATGAGCAATCGATTGCCGCCCGCCTGGGCCAAGCACCTCAGGACTCAACTCTCTGCTAAAGCGCCCCCGCTGAAACCTGTGATACCGAAAGCCCAGCAGAAGGCGAGTCCGCTTCGCAATCAGACGGACGACATTCTGCTGGCGCAGGCGTACGAGCTCCAGAAAGCTGAGCGCTTGCAGGAAGCTGAAGAGCTATGCCTCCGCGTGTTGGCGCGCACACCAAACCATCCGCTGGCATTTTACATCTTGGGAACGCTCGGGGTCGGATACGACAATGAGAAGGCCTTGCGGTATCTGGCTCGGGCGGTCGGAGAAGAGCCGCAAAATCCTTATTATCACCTCAGTCTCGGTGAGGTCTATCTGAAGGTCAGCGAATTTGCCCCGGCAATCAGGCATATTCGGCAAGCATTGGCTTTGAAGCCGGATTTGGTGGAGGCACTTTGCGCCTTGGGTGATGCTTACAATACGTTCGCCAAGGCGGAAATGGCGCTGCCGCTCTTTGAGAAGGCGCTCAAGATCGATCCAGATCATCCTTTAGCCCGGTTGGGTTTGCCCCACGCGCTGGCAAGCCTCGGACGTATGGACGAAGCCGCGGTTCATCTGAAAGAGGCAATAGAGAGGCGCATAGCGGTGCCGGCTGCCTACAATGCACTTGTGCACACGCGCAAATTCACAGAAGAGCCGCCGGAACTCGCGGCAATCCTGGCGGAACTTCGAGAGTCCAACCACGGGTCCGAGGGGGAACAGGAACTCCATCATGCTGCAGGAAAGCTGCTCAACGATCTACGTCGCTATAAAGAGGCGATGGATCACTTCAAAAGAGGAAATCAAGCCGGCCATAAATTCGACCTCGAAAGCTACCGTCGGTGGGTCGACGCAACGATCGAGACCTTCACACCGGAACTGGTGGCTTCCAAAGCCGCGTATGGAAGTGCCTCAGAGGTGCCTGTATTCGTTGTTGGCATGCCTCGCTCGGGGACGACACTGACCGAGCAGATATGCGCCAGCCATCCTGATGTTCATGGTGCTGGCGAACTCAGCAAGCTTAGGCGGGTAGCGAATGGCATTGGTCTTGGCTATCGCCTGGTTGCGGGTCTGGGTGAAGCGGTCGCCTCGATCACGCCTGAACTGTCCGGAACCCTGGCCGCAGAGCATCTTGCTTATCTACACGAGCGAGCCCCTAATGCGCTTCGAATTGTCGACAAAATGCCTCACAATTTCGAGCTCATCGGCTTGATCGGAATTCTCTTTCCCAACGCGCGTATCATTCATTGTCGCCGTGATCCCATCGACAATTGTATTTCCTGCTTCATTCTGAACTTCACCAAAGCTCACAGCTATAGCACTGATCTTCAAACGCTCGGACTCTACTACCGGGAGTACGATCGTTTGATGCGGCACTGGCACAAGGTTCTTCCCGGGCGCATCTTCGAAAATCAGTACGAGACGCTGATTGAAAATCAGGAGGAGCAGTCGCGCCGTCTCATAAGCTATCTTGGGTTGCCTTGGCATGATGATTGTCTGCGCTTTTTCGACAGGGACGGCTCGGTAAACACGTTCAGCCGCTGGCAGGTTCGCCAACCGATCTACAATTCGTCCGTCAAGCGATGGAAGAATTATGAAAGCGAGATCAGCCCCCTGATTGAGGCATTGGGTGATCTTGCAGATGTTTAGAGGTGGGCGGCACTGCCGTCATGGACGAGTTCCACCTTCATAACAAATCTTTGATCTGCGGCGGCGATCTGAACTGGTGTCAAATGCCTCGTTTTGCTAGTGAAGCGGGATGAGTTCGCGATTGCCGCCCGCTTGGGCAAAGCATCTAAAGTCTACCCCCGCGCCAAAGCTGCGGCAGCCGAATCCGCAGACAGCCAGTTCCGTTCGGCACACCGCCGCCGACGACCAATTGCTGAAGCGGGCCTATGAGCATCAGAAGGCCAAACGGCTCGTCGAGGCACAGGATTTGTGCCTTCAGGTGTTGGCGCGAACGCCAAATCAGCCGCTCGCCTTGTACATCATGGGGACCGTCTGTCTAGGCTACGACGACGAGGTGGCTCTGCGCTATTTCGGCCGAGCCGTCGGTGAAGAGCCCAGGAACCCTTATTACCATCTCAGCCTCGGCGAGGCCTATGGCAAGCTGAGTGAATATTCGGCGGCGGTCAAACATATTCATTATGCCCTGGAATTGCAGCCAGATCTGATCGAGGCGCTTTGCGCCTTGGGACGCGTCTACACCCAGTTCGACAAACCCGACGTGGCTTTGCCGCTTTATGAGAAGGCGATGAAGATCAACCGCGACCATCCCAAGGCGCGGATCGGGATAGCGGCCGCGCTCACCGGCCTTGGGCGCATGGATGAGGCCGCTTCCTATCTCAAGGAAGCGATCGAACGCCGCATCGATGTGGCGACCGCCTACTACGACCTCGTGCAGACCCGAAAGTTTGCCGAGGAGCCCGCGGAACTCCAGTCGATCCTTGGCGAGTTGAGCAGTCCTGGACTTACGCCTGAGGCCAAAGCCAGCCTCAACTACGCCGCCGGCAAGGTGGAGAACGACCTCAAACGCTATGCGGAGGCCTTCGACCATTTCAGGAGGGCGAAGCAAGCGGAAGGCTACAAGTTCGACATCGACCAGTATCGTCGTTTTATTGACCTGACGATTGAAACCTTCACGCCGGAGCTGTTTGCCGCAACGTCTGACTACGGCAACCCTTCCGAAGCGCCTGTGTTCGTGGTGGGCATGCCGCGCTCGGGCACCACGCTCACCGAACAGATATGCGCCAGTCATCCCGAGGTTCATGGCGCCGGAGAGCTCAGCAAGCTGAGGCGGGTGGCGAATGCAATCGGTCTCCAATCCTCGGCCTCCGATTTCAACAAACCGATCGCGACGATCACGGAAGGCTTGTCCAAGACGTTGGCCGAAGAGCACCTTTCCTATCTGCGGGAGCGTGCTCCGACCGCGCGGCGGATCATCGACAAGATGCCGCACAATTTCGAATTGATCGGCCTCCTCACCCTCCTGTTCCCCAACGCGCGCATCATTCATTGCCGCCGCGATGCCATCGACAATTGCGTGTCATGCTATGTGCTACCCTTCAGCTCGGCACACAGCTACAACGCAGACCTGCGGACACTCGGCCTGTACTATCGCGAATATGACCGCCTGATGCGTCACTGGAACGAGGTTTTCCCGGGCCGTATCTTCGAGAATCGCTATGAGACGCTGGTGGAGGATCAGGAGGCGCAGTCGCGCCGGCTGATAGATTACCTGGGGCTGCCTTGGGACGACGCCTGCCTTCGTTTCTTCGATAGGGAGGGGGCGGTCACTACCCCCAGCCGCTGGCAGGTCCGCCAGCCGATCTACAAATCCTCCGTGAAGCGCTGGAAGAACTACGAGAACGAGATCACGCCCCTTATCGAAGCCCTGGGGGACCTTGCGGATATCTGATTGAAGCTCCTGGCATCCTTTGCCTTGAGCGTCGCCATCCCATGAAGCCGATCAGGGTAGACGATCGGCAGCGCTGACCGATCGGCATTCAATTTTCGAAAAACGTCCGGCCGGAATTGGATGTTGCGTTGCCATTGCGTCCGCGGCGATTCACGGTATCCGCCGGTTTCGGTGATAACTGCGCCAAAGAAGCAGCGCGATGCTTCGAAAGGCGATGGGCCGCCACGCTGCCGCGAGCGTTCAATGAAAAACCCGGCGGTCGCCCGCCGGGTCATCCTATTCGCCCAGAAATATCTGGTCTTAGAAGTCGCGCTGGAAGCGGAGGATGCCGCCGACGCTGTTCTTCTTGGTAGCCGGCGTCCAGCTGAAGTTCTCGCCCAGTGGGTTCGCGTCACCGAACTTGCCAGCGTGCAGGTAGTCCACTTCGGCCGTGACCGTGAAGCCCGGAACGAGAGTGTACGCTACGTTAGCCGCAACGCCAAGATTCTTCCACTGGTCTGCAGAAATCTGAGCGTTGAACGAGGCCTTCTCGTTGAACTTGTAGGTGCCGCCGCCCCACACTGCCCAGCTGCCGCCCCACGGCTTGTAGAAGCCGCGACCGCCCGCGAACTCATTGTAGGTCGGGTCCTCAAGGTGGCTCTTGGAACCGTAGCCGCCCATGATGAAGAGCGAGATCGCATCGTTGACGTTCACATCCAAGCGGATCTTGCCGGACACGGCTTCGTAGTTGCTGTCATAGGCGACGACACCGGTGATGGCACCCCAGCCCTGCGTCCACTTAACGCCGCCGACGATGTGCGGGACATAGCTGTCGATCGTGCCAACGCCATAGTAGCTGCCAAACTTCTGATTGCCAGCGCCCGAACCTTCTTCGAGCGATACCACTGCGGAGAAGCCGTTGCCGGCATCGAAGTAGTACTGGATCTCATTGGTCTGGAAGCCGCCATAGGGCACCAGCGTGTCGTTGATCACGTTGCCGGCATAGCCGACGAACGTATCGAAAGCCGATTCGTCCAGACCAACCCGCAGGCCGCCGAGCTGCAGGTAGGCGAAGTGCAGGTCGAAGCCCTTGTTACCGGCGTAATTGGAGTAAGGCGCATAGTCGGCGTTGTGGTTGCCGAAATTCATGCGCATTTCGGTGTAGGTCTTCAACGTGCCGAGCTCGGTTTCCTGGCCGGTCCAGGTCTTCAGCGTGAAGCGTGTGTTCTTCAGCCAGGTTCCCTGATCCTTGCCAGACTTGACGTCGCCGCCGCGAGCACCGTCGAACGAGCCGAGATCGCCGCCGGCTGCGTCGTAGCGGATGTAGCCGCCGATGCGCAGGCAGGTCTCTGTGCCCGGGATGTAGAAGTAGCCGGCGCCGTAGACGTCGCAGATCTTGACGTATTCGGCCGGTTCCGGCTCGGCGACGGTCACCGCGTCGGCGGCGC
>RXJA01000090.1 GCA_003963455.1 Hyphomicrobiales bacterium | reverse complement strand
CGATCGGGAGACGCCCCGGCAACCAATGGCAAGATGAGCCTTGAGGGCCAGTGTCTGTATTTTTTGGTAAATATTCGGTGAAATTTTTGCAGGGATTTCGTGTTTTGATCCGCCGGGAACGTATTTTGAATCGTAGTCGTAGAAGGAATGCCCGGTCGGAATGATCTCGCAGACGCCAAGCGCCACGTCGCCCATCACCGCGCAAGTCAGCTCCCGGCCATGGACATAGCGCTCGACCATGACGGTCTCGCCGTATCGCCATTCCGTCGAGCCGATCACCTGCGGCGGATGCGACTGCCCCTCATGCACGATGACGACGCCGAAACTCGAGCCTTCATTGACCGGCTTGACCACATAAGGCGGCCTCATCGGGTGCTCGGTCTTGACGGTGAAGCGGTTGACCACTCTGGATTCCGCGACCGGAATACCGGATGCCTTGGCAATCTTCTTGGCCTGCTCCTTGTTCATGGCCAGCGCCGAGGCGAGCACGCCTGAATGGGTGTAGGGAATTGCGAGATATTCGAGAATTCCCTGGATGGTGCCGTCCTCGCCGAACGGACCATGCAGCGCGTTGAAGGCGACGTCGGGCTTGATCTCGGCAAGCACAGCCCCGACATCGCGAGAAACATCGACGCGGGTGACCAGATAGCCTTCATTCTCGAGCGCATCCGCACACGCCTTCCCCGAGGACAGAGACACGGGCCGCTCCGAGGAGAATCCACCCAGGAGAACAGCCACATGCTTCTTCTTCATTTCCCGCCATCCCTCTCACGCCGGGCCTGCAACCGGTATTTCCGCACGCAACATTTCCGCACATTGAGTCCGAGTCTTCCGGCAGGTTGCCCCCCAGACGGAAAACGCGACTGAACGCGTCGAACGACTCAAATCAGGAAACGCTTTAGGGCAGAGAATCAGAGAGTTGATTCCCTGGCAAGTGCCTATGATTCCGAGAGATTCACTTTCCGCGAAAACCGGCGAGAAAAGTGTGTCGTTGAGTCTTCGCGGCAACGGTTGACGCTGTTGCCAGGCACTGAAGTTCAAGCATCACTTGAACATCGCGAGGCGCTTAGGGAAGCACAGGAAGCCGATGTTTGCAGGCCGGCCTCACCTGAATATCTGCGCACCCTAAAGAAGCTGCCCCAGGAACTCCTGCACCTCATGACCCGGCCGGAAACTGCCGATGCGCTTGATCTCCCACTGCAGCCGGATGCCTGAATTCTCGAGCACCCGCGCCCGCACCGTCTCGCCGAGATATTCGAGGTCGTAGCCGGTCGCCGTGCCGGTGTTGATCATGAAGTTGCAATGCATCGGCGACATCTGCGCGCCGCCGATCATCAGCCCGCGGCAGCCGGCCTTGTCGATTTCCTTCCAGGCGGAGGTGCCTTCCGGATTCTTGAAGGTCGAGCCGCCGGTCTTCTCGCGGATCGGCTGTACCGTCTCGCGATGGTTCTGCACGGCATCCATCGCCGCCTTGATCACCGCCCTGTCTTCGGGAACACCTTCCAAGATCGCCGAGGTGAAGATCAGGCCGGCGGGCGCGGACGAATGGCGATAGGCGTAGCCCATATCGGCATTGCTGAGCGTGTGGAGATTGCCCTTGCGGTCCAGCGCCCTCACCTCGACGACCCGTTCCCGGGTCTCCACGCCGTTGGCGCCGGCATTCATGCGCAGCGCGCCGCCAATGGCGCCGGGAATGCCGTGGTAGAAATGGAAGCCGCCGATGCCGGCTTCATAGGCCACCGCGGCGACGCGCTTGTCCGGCGTTGCCGCGCCGGCTTTGATCGTGGTCGGCCCGGTGACCTCGGCCTCGCCGAAACCCTTGGCCGAGAGCCTGACGACGAAACCCGGAATGCCGCCGTCGCGCACCAGGAGGTTCGAGCCGACGCCGACCACCATGACCGGCACCTCTTCCGGCACCGCGCGCAGGAAGTCCGCCAGGTCTTCCTCGTCGGCCGGCTGGAATAGCGCTTCCGCCAGGCCGCCGGCCCGGAACCAGGTGATCTTGTCCATTTCGGCGTTCGGCGTGATGCGGCCGCGCAGGCCGGAAAGCCGGTCGCCAAGCCTGTCGATGAGATCCTGACCGCGCATCATGAGGGCGTCCCGCCAAGTTCCTTGGGCAGCGCGTAAGCCCATTGCGTGATGTTGCCGGCGCCGAGGAAGACGACGAAATCGCCTGGCTTGGCAAGCTCGCGAATGGCTGGCGCGATCGCCGCCGGGCCATCGATATAGCGCGCGTCGCGATGGCCGCCGGAACGGATGCGCGATACCAGCGCGTCCGACGTCACCCCCTCGATCGGCTCCTCGCCCGCCGCATAGACCGGCGCCACCATCACCGTGTCGGCGTCGTTGAAGCAGACGGAGAATTCGTTGAACAGATCGTGCAGCCGGGTGAAGCGATGCGGTTGCGCGATGGCGATCACGCGCCCCTTGGTCGCGCTGCGCGCGGCCTTCAGCACCGCCGCGATCTCCACCGGGTGGTGGCCGTAATCGTCGAACACCTCGACGCCATTCCACGAGCCGGTGTGGGTGAAGCGCCGCTTGACGCCGGCGAAGGACGACAGGCCTTTCTTGATCGCGTCATCCGACAGGCCTAGCTCATGCGCGACCGCGATCGCCGCTGTCGCATTGGAGACATTATGCTTGCCCGGCATGGGCAGGCGCAGCCCGGTTATCGTCGCCGTGCCGCGCCCCTTGCGGTCGCGGATCACCACGTCGAACTCCGAGGTCGCGCCAAGCATGCGGTGGTTGGTGAAGCGCACGTCGGCCTGAGCGTTCTCGCCATAGGTGATGACGCGCCGGTCCTCGATACGGCCGACCAGCGCCTGCACTTCCGGATGGTCCGTGCACATCACGCCGAAGCCGTAGAACGGCACGTTCTCGACGAACTGGCGGAAGGCCTCGCGCACATTGTCAA
>RXJA01000118.1 GCA_003963455.1 Hyphomicrobiales bacterium | reverse complement strand
GATGCACATGGCCGACAATAGTGTTTTCCGGCGCGCCCTGCCAGCCGGCATCGCCAGCCGGCACGCTCCCCACCACCGCCGGCAGGTTCAGCCGCTCGGTCGCCATGGCGATATGATCGCCGTTCCATTTCCAGTCCTGCGGGCGTCGGTCCGAATAAATCTCGATGCCATTGCCTTCCGGATCGGTCAGATAAAGCGCCTCGCTGACCAGATGGTCGGACGCGCCCTCGATGCCGATGCGGTTGGCGGCGGCGTAATTGATCCAGCGGCCAAGATCGGCGCGCGACGGCAAAAGGAAAGCGGTGTGGAAAAGGCCGGCGCTGCGCGGGTCATCCGGCTTGGCCGAAGAATCCGGCTCGAGCACAAGCAGCGGACGATTGGCGGCGCCAAGGACGATCGCGCCATCGGCGCGACTCAGTTCCTGCAGGCCGACAACGGCGCGGTAATAGGCGGCCAGGCTCTCGGCGTCGCGCGCCTTCAGCCCGACGCGTGACACGCTGACCGGGGTGGTCGCGGCAAAGGGCAGTTCGCTCATCAAACTCTCCATTCAGCCGACGCTTGTTCCCAACATGGAATTTCCAAACCGCCAGCTCTTATTCTTATCCTGTCAGATCGTCCTTTGCGATCGTTCACACAAGGCAGCAAGAATCGAACAAGTTGTTCACGATAGTGACCGCATCGATATGTCCGACAGGGTTGCAGCCGGGAAAGCCGCTCGCTACATGCGCGCTATGAAAGTCAAGGAAGCAGATATTCTGATCGTGCCGGGCTATACCAATTCCGGCCCCGAGCACTGGCAGACCCGCTGGCAGTCGAAGCTGTCGACGGCGCGCCGGGTCGAGCAGGCGGAATGGACGAAGCCGGTGCGCGAGGACTGGACGGCGAGCGTGGCAAACGCCGTCAACGAAGCCGAGCGGCCGGTGGTGCTCGTCGCGCATTCGCTTGGCGTCGCGGCGGCGGTGCAGGCCATCCCGCAATTCAGGAAACCTGTCGCCGGCGCCTTCTTCGTGGCGCCGCCGGATGTCGCCAATCCGGACATCAGGCCGAGACACCTGATGACCTTCGGGCCTTATTCGCGCGATCCCCTGCCATTTCCGTCGATCGTGATCGCCAGCCGCAACGATCCGTTCTGCGCCTTCGAGGTCGCCGAGGACATTGCCGCCGCCTGGGGATCGCTCTTCATCGACGCCGGCGAGGCCGGCCATCTCAACCACGATGCCGGCTTCGGCCCGTGGCCGGAGGGTTCGATGACGTTCGCCAAGTTCCTGACGGAGCTGAAGCAGCCGTAAGGCTGGCTTCAGGAGCCGATCGAATCCCGCATGCTCTTCAAGAGCGTCTTGGCGCCGAGCGAGATCAGCGTGTGGTCCGAGCCCATGGCGAGCAGCCGGTAGCCCATCGACACCACGCGGCCGGCGACCGCCGGCTCGATGACGTAGATCGCCGCGTGCTTTCCCGCCTTGCGCGTCCGCTCGGCAATCGAAGCGACCGTCTCCATCATGCTTTCCAGCGTCGAATTGACGGTGGCGCCATTCGACCAGGCGATCGAGAAATCCGACGGACCAACGAAGATGCCGTCGATACCGGGCGTGTCCAAAATGCCGTCCAACGCCTCGAATGCCGCCCGCGTCTCGACCATCGCGAAGGCCATGGTGCGCTGGTTCGAGTCACGCAGCCATTCGGCATGATCTCCCTTGCCGTGGCGTGGAAAGGCATAGGTCGGCCCCCAGGAACGCTCGCCTAGCGGCGGGTATTTCATCGCGGCGGCGAACTGCCGGGCATCGGCGACCGAATTCACCATCGGCGCGATCACCGCCTCGGCACCGAAATCGAGCGCGCGGCTCGCCATGTCGAAGCGTCCGACCGGGATGCGCACCAGCGCCGGCTTGTTGGCGGCCAGCACCGGCGCCAGGCCGCGCAGCACGCTGTCCTCGTGGTGGCCGCCATGCTGCATGTCGAGGGTGACGGCGTCGAAATCCTGCTTGGCGATGATTTCCACCGTCAGCGCATCCGGCACTCCGGACCAGGCGGTGAACAGGGTTTCGTCGGCGGCCAGGCGGGATTTGAGGGACATCGGGACTTTCCTTGATGGCAATCCGCAGTTTCAGCCGGAAACGACGGCGAAGGCAAAGAAAAACCGCCCGGTTTGGCCGGGCGGTCGATTGGTCCAGCCGGAATCCGGCCTCAGCTGTTCTTGATCTGCTCGATCGCCTGAGCCATCAACTCGTCCATGGTGCGGCGGATCTGATGATCGGACTGGTCGACGCCGGCGGCATCGAAATCCTTGCGGATCTTGCGGAAGACATCGTGGTCCCCCGCTTCCTCGATATCGGAGACCACCACCTCCTTGGCATAGGCTTCGGCTTCGGCGCCGAATTTGCCCAGCTTCTCGGCGGCCCAGAGGCCGAGTGCCTTGTTGCGGCGCGCCGCGGCCTTGAAGCGAAGTTCCTCGTCGAAGGCGAATTTGCGCTCAAAGCCCTCTTCGCGGTCTTTCATGCTGCTCATGACGTCCCTCCGGTCAATCCGATTCGCGTTCGCGGTGAATATGTGTGGTGGGCAAGCACAAATCAAAAGGCCGCGACCCGGTCAATATGCTTCGTCGCATGCTGCGCTGCGGCATTTCAGTCCCGAAAGCGGTTGATTCGCCGGATTTGGCGATTGAGCAAACAGGGCGATTGGGATAACACCGGCATTGAACGCCGCCTTTGCCATACTAATTTAGGCAGACGGACAGGAACCGGTCACTTGCCGCCTGCCCGCAGACCCAGAGAAAAAATCAGATGAAAAATCGCCGCCGCATTTACGAAGGCAAGGCCAAGATCCTCTATGAGGGGCCGGAGCCGGGGACGCTGATCCAGTTCTTCAAGGACGACGCCACCGCCTTCAACAAGAAGAAACATGAAGTGGTCGATGGCAAGGGCGTGCTCAACAACCGCATTTCC
>RXJA01000060.1 GCA_003963455.1 Hyphomicrobiales bacterium | reverse complement strand
ATGGTCATGGAATAAGGATATTTCGTCCAGTCGTTCCAGAAGGTCGAGCCCGGCAGCACCGTGCGCTTCACCTTGATGCCGGCGTCGCGCAGCTGCCCGGCTATGGCGTCGCCGGTGTTCTTCTGCCACTCGTCCTCGACGGTGATCAGCTCATGCTCGAAGTCGGCCTGGCCAGCGTCGGCCATCAGCTTCTTGGCGCCGGCGGCGTCGCGCTCCTTCTTAGGCAGCGGGTAGTATTCGGGATGGATCGGGGCGACATGGTGATTCTCGCCGACGGTGCCGCGGCCATTGTAGCCGAGCTGCATGACCTGGTTGTTGTCGACCGCCATCTGCAGCGCGTTGCGCACCCGTTTGTCGTCATAGGGCTTGTGGGTGATGTTGGTGCGGGCGACGAGCGTGGTTGCCGTGGCGACCTCCGATTTCACCAGATTCATCTTGTCGAGCGGGTCGATGAAGTCGGCCGGCGTTTCGAAATCGAGATCGATCTCGCCGGAATCGAAGGCATTCAGCGTGGCGTTGAAGTCGGTGCCGTAATCGATGAACTCGACGCCGTCGAGCGGCGCCTCGCCGCCCCACCATTTGCCGTTCTCGCGGCGCTTGACGACCGCCTTGGACCCGACGGCGTAGGAGACCAGCTCGAAAGCTCCAGTGCCGATCGGCTTCTTGATCGGATCGGCGCCATCCTTGTCGAAGTCGCGATGCACGACCAGCGCCGGATAGTCGGTGAGGCCCGGTATGATGGCGATATCGGCTTCGACCAGCTTCAGCTTGACCGTGTGGTCATCGACCTTGGTGATCGCGCCATCCTTGGCCTTGCCGGTCTTGGCGTCGATCAGCGCGCCGACGCGGGCGGCCATAGAATTGCCGGAAGCCCCCTTCTCGCACCAGCGGTTGAGATTGGCGACCACGTCATCGGCGTTGAAGGCGTCGCCATTGTTCCAGGTGACGCCCTTGCGCAGATGCAGCGTGTATTCGGTGGCGTCGTCATTGACCTCCCAGCTTTCGAGCAGGACCGGCTCGAAGGTGAACTGATGCGTGTAGCGCACCAGCGGCTCCAGCCAGCAGCGGGTGACGTTCGCCATCTCCGTCCAGTCATAGGTGCGGGGATCCTTCTGCGCCTTGACCGACATGGCGACATGCAGTGTGCCGCCCTTCTTCGGCTCGTCGGCGAGCGCCCTGGTCGGCGCTGTAAGGCCGATCATGCCATAGGCGAAGGCCGTCGATGCGCCGAAGGCGCTTGCCAGGGCCAGGAATTCGCGCCGGTCCACACGGCCTGCGCGCGCTTCCTTGGCCATCGCTTCGATAGCGGCCGGGACCCGGTCGCCGTTGCTTCTGAAAAGTGTCATTGCCATTCTCCCATTGATTTTGATCGGGGTCTTCGCCCGTTTGCTTCAACGAATGCCGTCGTCCATCAACTAACGCTGTCCGGCAGCTTTTCCTCACGCCGCGCGATCAAATCCGCGAGACCCTCGGCGATACCCTCGCCAAGCTTCGGCTCCTGGTAGTCGGCCAGCATGGCGCGCGCCTTTTCGAGGCCGCGCGTGTCGTGGTCCTTCGCGCCCTCGGCGCTCCATTGCTCGAACGAGTTGAAATCCATGATGCTCGGCATGAAGAAGGCGCTCTCGAAATGCTCGAGCGTATGCTGCGTGCCGAGGAAATGTCCTTGCGGACCGACCTCGCGGATGGCCGCCATCGCCTCCTTGAAATCGTCGAAGGGCACCCCGCCGGCATATTTGTACCAGGCGACCAATTGCTCGCAGTCCGTGGCGAATTTGGAATAGCCGCAGGTCAGGCCCGCTTCCAGCCAACCGGCGGAATGCCAGATGTAGTTGGCACCGGAAAGGATCGCGGCATGCATGAGCATGTTGGATTCGTAGCCCGCCTGCGCGTCGTTGAGTTTCGAACCGACATGGAAGCCGGAAGTGCGCCAGGGCAGCTTGTATTTCCTGGCCAGCGCGCCCATCAGATACATCATCTGCGCCGCTTCCGGCGTGCCGCCCATCGGGGCGCCGGTCTTCATGTCGACCGTCACCATGAACTGGCCGTAGAGCTGCGGCGAGCCCGGGCGGATGAGCTGGGTCAGGGCCACGCCGGCAAGCGCCTCGGCGTTGACCTGCGCCACCGCGCCGACGGCGGAAGCCGAGGTCGAGGCGCCGCAGAGCGCGAAGGGCGCCAGGATCAGCGGCTGGTTGTGGCTCGCATAGACCCGCATGGCGTCGATCATGGTGGCGTCCCACACCAGCGGCGAATTGCAATTGGTGATCGCCACAAGCACCGGATTGTCGCGCACGAACTCCTCGCCGAAAACAATCCCGGCCATCGCCATCGTGTCCTCGGCTCGCTCCTTCGACGTCACGATGCCCATGAACGGCTTGTCGGAATATCTCAGCGCCGAGTGGATGATGTGCAGGTGCCGCTTCGGCACGGCGATTTCCATCGGCTCGCAGATGACCGAGCTCGACGAATGCAGCGCCGGCGCCATGTAGGCCATCTTGTGGAAATTGTTGAGGTCGGCCAGCGTGCCATAGCGCCGCTTGTTGTCGAGGTCGCGGACATAGGGCGCGCCATACATCGGCACGAAGATCGAGTTCTTGCCGCCGACGCGGACGGTGCGCTCCGGATTGCGCGCGTGAAGCGTGAATTCCGGCGGGACCTTCGCGACGAGTTCCATCAGCAGCGCCCGGTCGATGCGGACACGCGTCTCCCTGACATCGGCGCCGGCCGCTTTCCAGAGCTCGATCGCTCCGTCGTCGCGGAATTCGCACCCCACCTCCTCAAGGATCTTCAGCGATTCCTCGTGGATCAACTCCACCGCCTCATCGGGCACGATCTCGTAGACGGGGATCTGCCGGACAAGGGTGGGAAACGACGCGATCGGCGCGCTTCTGAGCGCCTTGCGGCCAAGGCGGCCGCCGCCGCGACGGTGGGTCTGTTCGGTC
>RXJA01000444.1 GCA_003963455.1 Hyphomicrobiales bacterium | reverse complement strand
ATCGGCACGGCCTCCGTGGTCACGGGCGGTTTCGGCGGCGCGCTGCCGCTCGGACAGGAAGGCATCGGCCTGGCGTTCGGCATCGGCCTGATCGCCGCGGCCTATGCGATCGGCCCGATCTCGGGCGCGCATCTCAATCCGGCGGTGACGCTCGGCGTGTTCCTGGCGGGGCGGATGCCTGCCAAGGATGTCGTCCCTTACTGGATCGCGCAGGTCGTCGGCGCCATCATCGCCTCGCTGGCGCTGTGGATCATCGTTTCCGGCCAGGCCGGCGGCCACACCGGCGGCTTCGGCGCCAACGGCTGGGATGAGACGAAATGGGGCATGAGCTCGGCCCTTCTGTGGGAGATGATCGGCACCTTCACCTTCGTCACCGTGATCCTCGGCGTCACCAACGCCAAGCACACCACAGCTTTTGCCGGCCTGGTCATCGGCCTGACGCTGGCCGGCATCCACTTCGCCATGATCCCGGTGACCGGCACCTCGGTCAATCCGGCGCGCTCTATCGGCCCGGCATTGTTTACAGGCGGCGCTGCGCTCAGCCAGCTCTGGCTGTTCATCGTCGCGCCGCTGATCGGCGGGGCGATCGCCGGCGTCGTCGCCAAAGCCGGTATTTTCGAGAAGGACTGACGCCTGACGTCGAAACGAAAAAAGGCGCGGGCATGGCCCGCGCCTTTTTTTGCTTTGGGAGGATGAGACCTTACTTCGAAGCGATCTCGAAGCGGTCGGCGTTCATCACCTTGGTCCATGCCGCCACGAAATCCCGGACGAACTTCGCCTTGGCGTCCGCAGTCGCGTAGACTTCCGCCAACGCGCGCAGTTGCGAATGCGAACCGAAGATGAGGTCGGCGCGGGTACCCGTCCACTTCACCTCGCCGGTCTTGCGGTCGCGTCCTTCGAACACATCCTTGGCGTCCGACGTCGCCTTCCACTCGGTGCCCATGTCGAGCAGGTTGACGAAGAAGTCGTTGGTCAGCGTGCCCGGCCGCGCGGTGAAGACGCCGTGCTGCGACTGACCGGCATTGGCGCCGAGAACCCGCAGGCCGCCGACCAGAACCGTCATCTCGGGCGCCGTCAGTGTCAGCAACTGCGCGCGGTCCACCAGCGACTCCTCGGGCGACAGGCGCTGTGGCCCCCTGAGATAGTTGCGGAAGCCGTCGGCGACCGGTTCCAGCGGCGCGAAGGAGTGGATATCCGTCTGTTCCTGCGAGGCGTCCATGCGGCCCGGCGTGAAGGGCACGTCGACGCCATGCCCGGCATCACCGGCGGCCTTCTCGACGCCGGCATTGCCGGCGAGAACGATCAGGTCGGCCAGAGACACCTTCTTGTCGCCGGTTTGCGAAGCGTTGAACTCGCCACGGATAGCCTCAAGCTTGGCCAGCACCTTCGCCAATTGGGCCGGCTGATTCACGTCCCAATCCTTCTGCGGGGCGAGGCGGATGCGCGCGCCATTGGCGCCGCCGCGCTTGTCGGAGCCGCGGAACGTCGAGGCGGACGCCCACGCGGTCGAGACCAGTTCGGCCACCGAAAGCCCGGACGCCAGGATCTTGGCCTTGAGCGCCGCGGCGTCCTGCTCGTCGATCAGCACATGATCGACCGCCGGAATGACGTCCTGCCAGGGCAGTTCCTCCTCTGGAACGAGCGGGCCGAGATAGCGCACGCGCGGACCCATGTCGCGGTGGGTCAGCTTGTACCAGGCGCGGGCAAAGGCGTCGGCGAACTGACCGGGGTTCTCGTGGAAGCGCCGCGAGATCGTCTCGTAGGACGGATCGAACCGCAGGGCGAGATCGGTCGTCAGCATCGAAGGCGCGTGACGCTTGGAGGCGTTATGCGCATCCGGCACCGTACCGGCGCCGGCGCCGCCCTTCGGCGTCCACTGATGGGCGCCTGCCGGGCTCTTCGTCAGTTCCCATTCGAAGCCGAACAGATTGTCGAAGAAGTTGTTGCTCCACTTGGTCGGCGTCGTGGTCCAGATGACTTCCAGGCCACTGCCGATCGCGTCGCCGCCCTTGCCGGTGCCGAACTTGCTCGCCCAGCCGAGGCCCTGCTGCTCAATGTCGGCGGCTTCCGGTTCCGGACCGACGAGCGCCGCGTCGCCTGCGCCATGGGTCTTGCCGAAAGTGTGGCCGCCGGCGATCAGCGCCACAGTCTCCTCGTCGTTCATTGCCATGCGGGCGAAGGTCTCGCGGATGTCGCGCGCCGCGGCGAGCGGATCAGGCTTGCCGTTCGGCCCTTCCGGATTGACATAGATGAGGCCCATCTGCACGGCTCCGAGCGGGTTCTCCAGGTCACGGTCGCCGCTGTAGCGTTCATCGGCAAGCCACTTGCCCTCGGGGCCCCAGTAGATGTCCTGTTCCGGCTCCCACACATCGGCGCGGCCGCCGGCGAACCCGAACGTCTTGAAGCCCATCGATTCGAGCGCGACATTGCCGGTGAGGATCATCAGGTCGGCCCAGGAAATCTTGCGGCCGTATTTCTGCTTGATCGGCCACAGCAGGCGGCGGGCCTTGTCGAGATTGACGTTGTCCGGCCAGCTGTTCAGCGGCGCGAAACGCTGCTGACCCGCTCCCGCGCCGCCGCGACCGTCACCGATGCGGTAAGTGCCGGCGCTATGCCAGGCCATGCGGATGAACAGCGGCCCGTAGTGGCCGAAGTCGGCCGGCCACCAGTCCTGCGAATCCGTCATCAGCGCAGTGAGGTCCTTGATCACCGCATTCAGATCGAGACTTTCGAATTCCTTGGCGTAGTCGAATGCCTCGCCCATCGGATCGGACAGGGGCGATTGCTGATGAAGAACCTGAACATTCAGCTGGTTCGGCCACCAATCGCGGTTGGTCCTGCCGGTGGCTCCGTGCGCGACCGGGCATTTGCCAGCGCTGTTGTCGTCGGTTTTCGCGTCCATCTCACTCTCCGATTTTACCGAGTTTTGAATTGGGTTTCCGG